>CAYNLI010000031.1:0-24641 GCA_964398035.1 uncultured Flavobacteriaceae bacterium
ATTAGGGCCTTATTGAAAAGACCAACTAATATAAGTAATGCAAATACATTTGTTTTCATAATAAATTTGATTTGAGGAAAATAAAAAACAAAGTTATTTTGCATAAGGACGTATGCCAACAAAGTGCTATGAATGGTTATAAAATTCGATATAAAACTTAATCCGAAGAAGATATTCTTTTCACATTTTCATTCCATTTTTTTATCGACAAAATGGAACATATTAGCGTGAAATTTTGTTTTTAAGTACGTTTAAGGCAGTAATATTACAGTATAACTAACTATATGATTTATTAAACCTACCATTATATGCTTTTTCATAAATGGCCTCATATAGGGGTAAAATATTTAAAATATCAAAGTTTAATGCAATCTTATAGGCATTCTCCTTAAATTCTTCAAGTATAATGTCATCGCTCAAAATATGAAGGGCATTTTTTGCCATTTCATCAATATTGCCCACATCACTCAAATAACCGGTAACCCCATTTTTATTTACCTCTGGCAACCCTCCAGAATTTGTAGAAATTACTGGAACCTTGTTCATCATAGCTTCTAAAGCTGCCAAACCAAAACTTTCTGTTTGTGAAGGCAAAAGAAATAAATCAGAAAAACATAATATTCTATCTATCTCATTACTGTTCCCCAAAAAAACCACTCTGTCCATAATCCCAAGGGTTTCACAAAGTAATTCAGCATTCTCTTTTTCTGGCCCCTCACCTACCATGATCAGTTTAGCTGGTAATTTTTTATTTATTTTATGAAAAATCTTTATAACATCTGGAATGCGTTTTACCTTTCTAAAATTACTGATATGCGTAATGATTTTTTCATCATCATTTGCCATCAATGATCTTTGACAATCTGTAAAATGAATACTGTACTTCTCTTTATTGATAAAATTAGGAATAACCTCAATCTCCTTTTTAATATCAAATAACTCTAAAGTACTTGTTTTTAAATTTTCAGACACCGAAGTCACAATATCCGATTTATTGATACTAAAAGTCACTGCAGGTTTATAAAACGGATGATTTCCAACCAAAGTAATATCAGTCCCGTGAAGTGTGGTTATCATAGGAATGTATATACCCTCTTCTTCCAATATTTTTTTCGCCATATACCCTGCATACGCATGCGGAATGGCATAATGCACATGTAAAAGTTCTATGCCAAAAAGTTTGATTGTATCTACTAATTTACTGGATAGTGCCAGTTCGTATGGTTGATAATGGAATAAAGGATATTCTGGGACATGGACTTCATGAAAATATATTTTATTGCTCAGAAGACCAAGACGAACAGGTTGTTTGTAAGTAATAAAATGTACCTCATGCCCCCTATCTGCAAGGGCAATTCCTAATTCTGTTGCTACTACTCCACTACCCCCAAAAGTTGGGTAGCATACTATTGCTATTTTCATATAGCAAAACTAGTATTTAATTTATTATAGCATCATAAATAGCTTTCTGAATCCTTGTTCTTAACCCAGTTTTAACTAAAAGTGTGTTGGAAGCTGTTGGATATGTCCTGTTTGATAAAAAAACATAGACTATTTCTTCATCTGGATCTGCCCAAGTATAAGTTCCTGTAAAACCACTATGTCCAAAACTTTTCCTGGATACACAGCCACAAGTTGGACCACTGTCCTTTAATTGTGGTTTATCAAACCCCACTCCCCTACGAACATTTTTATCACAGAAATAACAGGTGTTGAATTTTTTTACAGTTCTACTTTCAAGAAAACGTTCCCCTCCATAATATCCTCCTTGCAAATACATTTGCATAATTTTGGCCACATCATTGGCATTACTAAAAAGCCCTGCATGACCACCTACACCACCTTGCATGGCGGCTCCCATATCATGAACATATCCTTGAACTGTTTGATATCTATAATAGGTATCTATTTCCGAAGGAACAATTTTATCTTTAGGAAATAACTTTAATGGGTTATATCCTGTATTAGTGGCTCCCAAACGTTTATATAAAAAATCATTAGCTAAATTATCTAAGCTATTATTATATGTACTCTCAATATATTTTTTGAATACATAATACGCTACATCACTATACCTATATCTATTCGATTTTAACTCCTGTCTCCCAATTCTGTTGTAAATTGAGTCTTGATAAACATCTGCCAAATACATTCCATCAGTAACCTTAAAAGAAAACCCGTCCATAGGGCTACTTCTATAAAACTCAGAGGATGGTTTTCTGTTCTTGGTTAATGTGTTAATATAAAAAGCTATCCAAGCGGGCAAGCGTCCATAATGGGAAAGTGCTTTTAAAACAGTAACATCTTTTATCTCAGAATCAGCATATTCAGGAATCAATTCCTGAAATGTATTGTTCAAAGCAATTTTACCCTCCTCTTCCATTCTCATTATGGTTGGTAATGTTGCCAATATTTTTGTCAATGATGCCAAATCATATACATGCTCTGTTGTAATATTCTCTTTAGATTCATACGTTGGTTTTCCAAAACCTTTGTTATAAATCACCTTCCCCCTTCTAGCAATTAAAACTTGGGCTCCTGGATACATTAAAGAATCCAAACCGTCTTGCACTAGCCTATCAACTTCGGCAAGCATGGTAGAACTCATTCCTACCCGTTCTGGAATACTATACCCCAACCTTGTCAATGATTTTGTTGAAGTACCTGTGTTTACCGGAAAAACTGAATTAACAGTTACTGGCAATATACCTTTTGCCGGAATTGCCCCAAAAATAATTTCAGCTGTTTTTCTTTGAGAAATTTCACTATTTTGATAAGACATCACAACTGCATCAATACTTTGAAAAGACTCCACATCCAACAAAGCATAAGGCTTAGCAAAAACAGATAGAATAAGGTTAGATTTTCTATCTTTGGCAAGAGCCTCTAACCATAACAATTCTTCCTTAGAAAACTTATAAGGTTTCCATGGGCTTTCATTGCTCTTATGAAGACCAACTATCACTAAATTATAACCAGACAGGTTATTTTGCAAAGAAATAATGTCATCTCCCTTAACATGGGTCACTGAGGCATATTTGTTCAGCTCCTTTAAAAAAGGCACATGGTCTGCTTCCCCAAATTTTACATAGGCAATTTTCTTATTGTCCAATTTTTTGATTGGCAGTAAAGAAAAACTATTTTTAACTATAGTTATGGCATTTTCAATAGCTTCCTCATAGATCAAATCATCCTTTAGTGAATTTAAATCTTCATGAAGATTTTCCAATTGGATGGGTTTATAAGAATTAAGACCCACTTTATATTTCGCTAATAATATTTTTTTTACTGATTCTGATAAACGCCTTTCAGAAATTCTTCCTTCTTCAAAAGCCTTCAATAACTTAATCTTGGCTTTTTCAACATCTATGGGCATCAACAAAATATCATTGCCCGCCAAAAAAGCGGAAAGTTCCACTTCTCCTTCTTCTGCAAAATTAGAAACCGCTTTCATATTTAAAGCATCAGTAAAAACAAGTCCTTCAAAACCCATTTCTTCTTTTAATATGCCAGATATTATCTGTTCAGACAATGAAGATGGAAATCCCTCTTTAATTTCTAAACTGGGAACACTAAGGTGGGCAACCATTACACTGCTCAACCCTCTTTCAATCAGTTTTTTAAACGGATACAACTCTATACTATCCAATCTTTCTTTGGAAAAATTGATTATTGGCAACGCATAATGGGAATCTGTTGCGGTATCTCCATGACCTGGAAAATGTTTTCCAGTGGAAAGCACACCAGCTTTTTCCATACCTCTCATAAATGCAATCCCAGCTCTGGCAACCGTTTCCCTATCTTCTCCAAAAGAACGGAAACCAATTATAGGATTATCTGGGTTCGTATTGATATCAATATCTGGCGCAAAATTAATATGCACACCCAATCTTTTTACATGTACACCAATACGATAGCCTACTTTTTCAATAACTGTACTATCTGTAATAGCTCCTAACGTGGTATTGTACGGAAAGGCATAAGTAGAGTCCAGACGCATGGCAAGTCCCCATTCAGCATCCATACCTATCATTAAAGGCAGTTTGGAAACAGATTGGTACTCATTGGTCAATCTTGCTTGTCTTTGAGGCCCGCCCCGCAAGAAAATAACCCCCCCTATATGATGTTCTTGAATTAGCTTTTTTATTTTATCCGTGCTTTCCTTATCTTGATTGGAAGCAACACTCAACATAAACAACTGCCCTACTCTTTCTTCCAAGGACATGGAATCATATGCCTTGTTCACCCAATTCTGTTGTGCCAAACTATCCTTTGTTACCAAAGGATTGGTTTGCCCAGAGAGAAAATAAAACGTAAAAAAGAATGTATATAGTAAAAGTTTAAATCTCATAAAAAAGCAATCTATGGTCTTAACTTATTAGATGTGAAGTTATTGCATTACATCGAAAATAGCAGTAATAATGGGATAAAACAACTACATGTACCGTTAAAAATTACATAAATCTACCGTGCCAGCTTTCTTCTGCAGGTACTTCCCAGTGATTTAAATACTCCTGCTTATTGGTGACCAAATTGTTAAAAACAATGGTTTTTTTGGAAACAGCCTTGTTTTTGGCCATCTTCTTGAAGTCTTTTAGGGTTTTATAAGCTACATATTCCCCTTGCTTATAGGATACGTTCATTTTATCCAATAAATCTATATTATATAATTTCTCCAGATGTTGAATAAAGTGTACAGAAGCATCAATAGAACAACCTGATGCTCCTGTAATTATCTGGTCCAATGCCAAGGCAATAAACCTTTTGTATTTTATCTCATAACCTGCTTTAAGCTCACTACCATGTGCTGTCCAATCTTGGATAAATTTATCCAAGCTTTGTTTTACTTCTTCCAGTTCTTCAGTTGTAAAACTTCTACTGGATTGGTATATCCATATTCTTGAAGTGTCTGGCAATGATTCAAATTCTACTAACATTTACTTTATAAATTTTCTGCTGTTGCAATTAATTCTGCTATATCCATAACTTTAATGGCAGCTTCTTTTTCTTTACTCTTGACCCCATCTGTCATCATAGTATTACAAAAAGGGCATCCAGTAGCTATTATTTCAGGTTTTGTTTCCATAGCCTGTTCTGTACGTTCAACATTTATATCCTTATTCCCTTTTTCTGATTCTTTGAACATTTGCGCACCACCAGCTCCACAGCATAGCCCACGTTGTTTGCAGCTCTTCATTTCCACTAGTTCTGCATCCAATTTTCTAATTAAATCTCTTGGGGCTTCATATACACTATTGGCTCTACCTAAATAACACGGGTCATGAAAAGTGATTCGTTTTCCCTTATAATTTCCGCCTTCTAAAGTAATTTTACCTTCCTCAAGTAATTTTTTCAAAAACTGAGTATGGTGCATTACTTCATAGTAGCCACCTAAACCAGGGTATTCATTTTTTAAAGTGTTAAAACAATGAGGACAAGCTGTTACCACCCTTTTTATTCCATAGCCATTCATAACCTCTATGTTGGTCACCGCCTGCATTTGAAACAAAAATTCATTCCCCGCTCGTTTGGCAGGGTCACCTGTACAACTTTCTTCAGTTCCCAGAACAGCAAAACTAATATTTGCCTTGTTCAATATTTTTACAAATGCCTTTGTGATTTTTTTTGCCCTATCATCAAAACTTCCAGCACAGCCCACCCAGAACAGAACTTCTGGTTGTTGACCTGCTGCAAAAAGCTCTGCCATTGTTGGCACTTTTAATTCATTGCTCATAAAGTGCTATTCTTACGTTATGATTCTGTTTTCCAATTAAGTCTATCCATTTGATTAAATGGCCATGGTGCTCCATTGTTCTCTATATTACCCATCATATTATTTAAATCTGATGGTGCAGCGGATTGCTCCATTACCAAATATTGTCTCATATCCATGATTATGGACAATGGATCTATACTTACTGGGCAAGCCTCTACACAAGCATTACAAGAAGTACATGCCCATAGCTCTTCCTTAGTGATATAGTTTTCCAATAATAGTTTTCCATCATCTACATAAACCCCATTATTTCTATCTATATTTTTACCTACTTCTTCTAACCTATCCCTAGTGTCCATCATAATTTTTCTAGGTGATAATTTTTTTCCTGTTTGGTTGGCAGGGCATTCGCTTGTACAACGCCCACACTCTGTACAAGTGTATGCATTTAGTAATTGTACCCAACTTAGATCCATTACATCAGAAGCGCCAAATTTCTCAGGAACAGGAGCATCTTCTACTGGTGCGGCAAATGGGTCTACCGATGGATCCATCATTAATTTCACTTCCCTTGTGACAGCCTCCAAATTCTTAAACTGACCTTTAGGTTTAAGGTTTCCAAAATAGGTGTTTGGAAAAGCCAACAAAATATGAAGGTGCTTGGAATAATATAAATAGTTTAAAAAACACAAGATTCCTATTATATGCAACCACCAACAAGCTCTTTCTATAATTATTAAGACAGATATGGACATTCCATCAAAGAACTGTGCGATAAATTGACTTATGGGAAAAGCTCCTGCCTCAGTATAATGTGCTGCATTCAATTGTTGTAATTGGTAATCAGCTGCATTCATGGTCAAGAAAAGAGACATTAGCACCAACTCTATATATAGAATCATGTTTCCATCTTTCTTTGGCCAACCTTTCATTTCTGGATTAAAGAATCGTTTTATTTTAACAATATTCCTCCGTAACCAAAAAATAGAAATGGCAACAATCACCAGCAATGCCAATACTTCAAAAGAACCAATAAGAAAATCATAGCCTTTTCCAAGTGGAGAAAAAATACGATGCGTGCCAAATACACCATCAATAACGATTTCTAACACCTCTATATTGATGATAATGAAACCAAGATAAACAATGATATGGAGTACTCCAGGAATAGGCCTCACCACCATTTTGGTCTGCCCTAAGGCAATTTTCGCCATGTTTTTCCATCGGATTGATTTATTGTCAGAGACATCAACATCTTTACCCAATTTTATATTTCTGGTAAGCTTTTTTATATTTCTAATAAAAAACCCTATACCAACGGCAAGCAATAGTGTAAATATAATATTTGGAATATATTCCATTTATTCGTTTTTATGGGCTGGGTCATTTTCTGGAAGTTCGTACTCTTTCTGTTTTTTTCCGAAAACAGATACGTTTACATACCGCTTAGGGTTTAACCTAAAATCTTGTAACAACAGATCCAACTCTCTAGAAGCATTGGCCAGATTATCATAAAGCTCTTCGTTCTTCATTAATTTACCCAAAGAACCATCTCCTTTTTCAATTTTACCAAGTAGCAAATCTAAATTAGAAACTGTGGATTGTAAGCTTCTCATAGTCTCAGCAAGACCAGCGTTGGCCAAGGAATCTGACAATTTAGCAAAATTACCTGTTATGGCGTTGATATTGATGATGGTACTATCCAATTGTCCTTTGTTTTTTTCCAATAGACCATTGAGTGTACTTGCACTGTTCTGAAAGCTTTTAACCAAACTATTAAGACCACTTATACTTTCTCTTAAGTCTCTTTTGGTCTTTTCATTTAAAATATCATTGAAATTCATCAATAATGAATCCGCATTGGAAACAGCTCCTTCAACTTTTAACTGTAATGGATTAAGTTTTTGCTGCAACAACTCTGTAATGCCCAGTCTAGTATTTGACACTAATGTATCATAATCTTGAACATTGGCAGTGCCATCAAAAATTGGATTTATGCGTAAGCCCTTTCCTCCTATTATACCTGTGTCATACAATTCTACTATACTATTTTTAGAAAATGCAAAATCATTGTTTACATTGAACGTAACCAATAAATCACCAGTTTTGTCCTTGAATTTTACATCCTTGACTTTCCCAACAGTAAATCCATTTATAGTGACTGAGGTACCTGTTTGCAAACCACCTACATTATTATAAACAGCATAAAGCGTTATATTATTATCAAAAATAGGATCGGACTTAAGGTAGCTAAAGCCCATGATAAACAAAAAGATACCTACTAAGACTATAATTCCTGTTTTAATTTCTCTAGATATTTTCAAAAGGATTATTTTTCAGTTCTTAACAAAATTAGAAATAATTTTTAGATGACCGCCTATTATTCCGAAACGTATTTAAGTGCCTCGGATAATTGGATTCTCTTTCCATCTTTATACGCAACAATATAAGAGGTAGTATATCCTTTGGCATCGGCATTGGACTTCAATAGCTTAGCCTGAAAATAGGAATTTGTTTCTCCATACATATATCTGTACATTTTATTAATAGGTTCTTTGGATAGCTTATTTAAACCTCCAAAATCTTCCGAATTAAGCTCTAAATTTTTTGAACTGGCCAACAACTGTACCTTAAATAAAATATTTGCAATTGGTTTTTTTAATTCTTTCTCCACTTTCTGGGGAATCTTAGAAGGCTTCTTCTCAACAGCAACCTTGGATTTTAATTGTGTTTTTTCAACTACCTTGGGTGTATCATCTATTTTCTTAGGCAATTCTTTTACCGCTTCATTTTCTGTAATCTCCTGCACCGTTTCTTTTACTATTTCGACCGTTTCTTTTTTAGGCTCCTGTATATTTGGCGTAACTACCTTCTTTTTAATTGGTACAGATGCCGAACTTGTATTTATCTTTACTTCTTTATTATACTTTAAAATAGCATCAGCAATTGCTGTTCCCATTTCTTTTTGTCCTTTTTTGGAGTTCAAATAGGTTCCTTCAGATTTATTGGTTAAAAAACCAGTCTCTATCAATACACTAGGCATGAACGTTTGGTGCAGTACTATAAAGCCAGCTTGTTTTACCTTTCTATCTTTTCTTTCTAATCTACCCGTAAAATTGTCCTGCATCATTTTGGCCAACCCAATACTTTGATCAAGAAATTCTTCTTGCATAATTGTTAATCCAATTACAGATTCTGGAGAATTAATATCATAACCAGCATATCTGGTCTCGTAATTGTCCTCCAAATAAATTACGGAATTCTCTTTTTTAGCAATTTCAAAGTTTTGTTTATTGACATGCAGCCCCAAAACAAAGGTTCCGGCTCCGTGAGCATCGGATGAATGCGAATCACAATGCACAGATACAAAAAGGTCTGCCTTGGCCTTATTGGCAATTTCACCCCTCATATATAAATCTATGAATGTATCGTTCTTTCTTGTATATATAACTTCTATGTTAGGGTTTTTCTCTAAAATTGCACCCACCTGTAATACAATATTAAGTGCTATGTTCTTTTCTAAAAACCCGTTTCCTAAGTTTCCAGGATCATGTCCTCCATGCCCTGCATCCAATACTACAATAAATTTGCCCTCAATTGGTTTATCTGCACTATTTTTGCTGAAAGACATTGACATGAATATCAATGTTATAAAACATATTTGATAGAGTTTATTCATTTTCATATAATTTCAAACTATTTATAAGTTTGTATTTAAGGTTAAAATTATTGTAATGCCCTACAAGCGGAACAAAAAATATATGTAAGTTTGAACTCCATAAATCAAGCCAAACTATAACAAAAATAGGATTTATAGCCTTGCAATCAAACAAACATTATCCTCTTTTCTTATTGTTGCTATTTTTTGGCGCTGTATCTCTGTCTGCGCAAGAGGGTCGTGTTGAGCCTTTATCAATAAAAGCTATCGCCATAAAAGACACTATTATTCTTCCTCCCCTTATAAATACAATCACACAAGATACTATAGCGCCTGATTCCGTACAAATAGATAGCTTGAACAAAAAGGAGCCGTTACTCTTGGACAAGATTAGACATAAGGCCAAAGGTTATGAGAGACTGAGCCAAAAAGATCAAAAAATATATTTATACAATGAAGCAGAAATCTATTATCAAGACACAGAACTAAAGGCTGGTGTCATTGTAATGGATTATATTAAAAATGAGGTATACGCTGGCAGAATGAAAGATTCTTTGGGCAATTATAGTCAACTACCTTATTTTAAACAAGGGGATAATGAAGTGACCCCAGACTCCATTCGGTTTAATTTTGACACGCAAAAAGCAATTATATGGAATTCCCGTACAGAGCAACAAGCTGGTCTTGGACAATTGGGAAGTGACACCATGAAAGTTTATGCAGAAATCACAAAAAAAGAAAATGATTCTGTTTATTTTTTACATGAAGGAAAACTTACCACTTCTAAAGACACCGTTAACCCTGACTATTATATTAGGATAAAGAAAGCAAAATTTGTTCCTGGAAAAAAAGTGATTGCTGGTTTTAGCAATTTATATATAGTTGATGTCCCAACGCCAATATCCATGCCATTTGCATATTTCCCATTGACCGTAGGAAGAAGTGCTGGCTTAATGATGCCGTCCATTGGAAATGACCCCAGTAGAGGATATTTTTTACAAAATGGCGGGTATTATTTTCCTTTGGGTGAATATGTAGACTTACTATTAACAGGAGATTTCTATACCAATGGCAGCTATGGTTTTAGAGGGCAATCAATATATACCAAACGATACAAGTATAGAGGAAATGTAAATTTTAGATACGAAAACTTGGTCAACAGTCAAAAAGGGTTTGATGATTATACCCGAACTACCATTTACAACATTCAAATTTCACATTCACAAGATGCAAAATCCAATCCTAATTCTAGATTTTCAGCATCTGTAAACCTTGGAAGCAGTGAATATTTCAGAAACTCATTAAATATCATAAACACACCAAACACACAAAACAATAACCTTTCATCCTCCATATCCTATTCCAAAACCTTCCCCAACTACCCATCGGTGAATGTTAGTGTCACTGCAACTCACAATCAAAATACCAATACCCAGGCCATAAACATGACATTGCCTACATTTCAGGGAAGTATGGAACGTATTTATCCCTTTGCAAAACGAGACGGCATTAAAAAAGGAATCTTACAAAACATCAACCTTCAATATAGTGTAAGAGCCTCTAACCGTATACAGACAACAGATTCGCTTTTCTTTAAAAAGGAAATGTTTGAAAATGCAAAAGCAGGTGCTCGCCATTCAATTCCCATTAGCACCAATTTTAAAATAGCCAAGCATTTTAGTGTCACTGTAGGAACCAGTTATGAGGATGTATGGACATTGGAGACATTTAAACGAGGTAGAGATACAGAATTGAACAAAGAAGTTATCTTGGACACTATTAGAAGTTTTGACCGCTATGGTAAGTATAATTTCAGTACCAGTATTGGCACTACTATGTACGGAACCTTTAATTTTGGAGAAGACAAAAAAATACAAGCTATACGGCATATCATGCGGCCTTCAATAAGTTATAGCACAGCTCCTTCATTTGACCAATACTATGAAGACCTTTTGGATGAAAATGGAAATGAGTATTTGGACAGAAACGGCGAAGTTGTTAGATATAGTAGATTTGAAGGCACTTTAAATGGAGCTCCAGGGTTGACCAAATCCAGTACTTTAAGTTTTTCTCTCCAAAACACCTTGGAAGCAAAAGTAAGGGATAAGGATTCAACGGCATTAGAGCCTAAGAAAGTATCTATTTTTAATAGTTTTAACCTATCATCATCATATAATTTTGAAGCGGATTCTCTTAAGCTTAGCCCTATAAGACTATCAGGAGGTACTAGTCTTTTTAATAAAAAAATGAATATAAATTTTGGGGCAACTATGGATCCATATGCATTAGACAACAATGGCACACGAATCAATACATTTAACATTGACAATGGAGGTAGTTTGCTTAGATTAACAAGGGCAAATGCTAGTTTAAGTTACTCTCTTAACAGTGAAACTTTTGGCAAAAAAGGAGATAAAAACAAACAGGGTGAAAATAAAGAGGATAATGATTCTTATGCCGCTGCTAGTGGTGGACGAACGGATGGCCTTTTTGGCACTACTGAAGATTTCAATGAGAAAAATTATGAGAAAAATGACTCTGACGACATAGAAAATCCATATTATGCTACTAAAATTCCGTGGGATTTAAGATTGGCATTCAACACCAATTACACCAATTCTAAAAGACAAAATGAATTTGGAACAGCCTCCCTTATGTTTTCTGGAAATATAACACTTTCACCCAATTGGAAGGTTGGAGGTTCGTCTGGTTATGATTTTAAAAATAAAGGATTCACATTAACTAGGTTAAATTTTACACGTGAATTACAAAGTTTTATAATGCGGTTTAATTGGACACCCTTTGGAACATACAAGCAATGGAATTTCTTTATAGGAATCAAGAGTTCCATTCTTAAAGATCTTAAGTGGGAAAATAGAAGTCAACGTTCTAGCAATAGGAGATAACAATAAAAGACAATGAAAAAAAAACAATAATTACTACAGAAAATGCGCCTGCACCAATAGGCCCGTATAACCAAGCTATATTAAGTGGAAATACATTTTGTATATCTCTGGTCAAATTCCCATAAATCCAAAAACTGGAGAATTAATCCAAGGAAATATTAAAGAAGAGACCAAACAGTCAATGGAAAACCTAAAAGCAGTTCTTTTAGAAGCAGGTATGACGTTTGATCATGTGGTCAAAGCCACCATTTTTGTGACAGATATGCATCAGTTTTCAGAAATAAACGAGGTGTATGAAGCTTATTTTGATTCAAAAACTGCACCAGCCCGAGAAACCGTAGAGGTGTCCAATTTACCGAAATTTGTACGTGTAGTTCTATGATTGCCGTTAAATAGTTTGTTGATGGAACTCTACTAGGCCTTCAATAGGTCTTTGACGTATAACTCCAACAATTAAGTCATTACGCTCCAATACAATTTTTAACTCATCTTGTAAATAGTGCGCTATGCTGCCTATAAAATGGATTGGCACCTTTGTAGCAAGCTCAAACTGCATAATATAATTGTTCACAAACTGCTGAAACGCTTTGTCTATAACCCCTTTACAATAAGGGTGTTCTTTGTTTTCTACCAAAAACTTAGCGAAAGTTGCCAAATAGGTATTAGGGTTAGGTTGTTTGTATAGATTTTCTTTGATGATATCCGCTTCCAAATCATATTCTTTAGCAAATTTAATTCCTAAAGACTGCGGCATTTTATGGAAATAATAATCTCTCAATAGTTTTCTGCCAAAGTAGTTACCACTACCATCATCCATTAAAATGTATCCTAGGGATGTCACTTTTTGAAAAAGTTGATGGCCATCATAATAACTACAATTGGAGCCTGTACCTAAAATACAAACTATTCCTTGATGACCTATTTTTGTTGTTGAATAAATGGCTGCATAGGTATCTTCCCTTACCTCATTTTTTGAATTAGGAAAAAAATCTTTGAAAATTTCTTTTAGAAATATTTTCATACGATCCGTTCCACAACCAGCACCATAAAAATATAAATGAGTTATTTTTTCCCTGTTTTTGGAAAGTTCAAAATTATTGGCCAATCTATCTTCTATAACTTCACGCGTTAAAACCTCTGGACTTAATCCCAATGTCTGTGTTAAAAACAATTGGTTCCCCTTATCATCAAGGGCAATCCAATCAGATTTTGTAGCACCACTATCAACAATCAATATCATACACCATTATTAAAAAAGAATCCTGAGAACAAACAAACTTTTGTAAGTTCTCAGGATATATAAATTATTACTGCAAATTATAAACCTGTTACATACTCTGCCAAATCTACTAATTTATGGGAATATCCAGTTTCATTGTCATACCAAGAAACCACTTTAACAAATTTAGAGCTTAGCTCAATACCAGCACCTGCATCAAAAATACTTGTACGTGTATCTCCAACAAAATCTTGAGACACCACACCTTCTTCAGTATATCCTAAAATTCCTTTTAAGTGACCCTCAGAAGCTTCTTTCATTACTTTTTTAATTTCTTCATAAGAAGTTTCTTTTTCTAACTTAACCGTTAAATCAACTACAGAAACATCTGCTGTTGGCACTCTAAATGCCATACCTGTTAATTTTCCATTCAATTCTGGGATTACTTTACCTACTGCTTTTGCAGCACCGGTAGATGATGGAATAATGTTCAATAAAGCACTTCTACCACCTCTCCAATCTTTTCTAGAAGGACCATCAACAGTCAACTGAGTAGCAGTTGTTGCATGTACAGTAGTCATTAATCCTTCATCAATACCAAAGTTGTCGTTTAACACTTTAGCCAAAGGTGCTAAACAATTTGTAGTACAAGATGCATTGGAAACGATAGTGTCAGAGGCTTTGGCCTCTGTATGGTTTACTCCCATAACAAACATAGGAGCATCTGCAGAAGGTGCAGAAATAACTACTTTTTTAGCACCACCATCAATATGGTACTGTGCTGTCTCCAAAGTTGTGAAGATACCTGTACATTCTGCAACAATATCTGCGCCAACTTCATCCCATTTCAAATTTTTAGGGTCTCTTTCTGCAGTAATTCTAATGGTTCTCCCATTAACAACCAAATTACCATCTTTAACTTCAATAGTTCCATCAAACTTCCCGTGTACAGAATCGTACTCTAACAAATATGCTAAATGATCTACATCCAATAAATCATTGATAGCTACAATATCTACATTGTCTCTTTTTACGGTTGCCCTGAAAACCAATCTTCCAATTCTTCCAAATCCGTTAATCCCTATTTTTAAATTTGACATTTTTCTTACTTATTTATGATTTAATTTATACTGTCATTATATCTGAAACTCTGAGGAGTTCCTTGTCTATTTTTGTATGCCCTTTTATGGCTTCAACAATTGGGGTAAGGATTATTTTATTATCTTTAATACCAACCATAAGGCTTGATTTCCCTTCTAATAAGGTTTCTACTGCTTTTACACCCATTCTACTTGCCAACACCCTATCATAACATGAAGGCGCGCCGCCACGTTGCATATGTCCCAACACTGAAACCCTAACATCATATATAGGAAGGTGTTCCTCTATATAATCTTTAAGTTCAAATACACTGTTCCCTGTTTTATCACCTTCTGCAACAATAACAATACTGGATGATTTTCCTGAAGCCTTGCTTCTTTTCAAAGAATCTAACAAACGTTCCAAGCCAAGATTCTCTTCTGGAATAAGAATTTCTTCAGCTCCTGCCCCTACTCCTGCATTTAAGGCAATATGCCCTACATCTCTTCCCATTACCTCTACAAAAAACAAACGATTATGAGAACTTGCTGTATCCCTTATTTTATCAATAGCTTCCACCACTGTATTTAGAGCTGTATCAAAACCAAGTGTAAAAGTGGTTCCCAAAATATCATTGTCAATAGTTCCAGGAATACCAATTACAGGAAAATCAAACTCTTCATTGAATTTTATTGCCCCTGTAAAACTGCCATCACCCCCTATAATCACAAAGGCATCAATACCTTCAGATTTTAATTGATTGTATGCTTTTTTACGTCCTTCTATAGTTCTAAACTCATCACACCTAGCAGATTTTAAAATCGTGCCCCCTTTATTGATAATGTTATTTACACTTCGGGCATCCATTGATTTAAAATCCCCTTCTATCATTCCTTGATAGCCTCTGTAGATAGCTACACATTCCACTTTCATGTACGCACATGTACGCACTACCGATCTAATTGCAGCATTCATCCCTGGAGAGTCCCCACCAGATGTTAAAACAGCTATTTTTTTTACCTTCAAATTTCGGGAAATTTTAAGTTGACAAAGGTAACAAACTTAGTCCAATTAATGAATTTGTGCACGTTGAATTTAACGATAAGATAAAATTCAAACGTTTTCGCAACCCTTTTTAGTTTAATTTAAAACATACTATGAGCTTACTGTAATATTAATACAGTATTTCTATTTTGGAGTGCTGGATTTTTGTGTAAATTGAATAAGACTGTCTTTCCTCATTATAGGAGTTGAAGGAGGTATTATTGATTTCTGTTCTTCTTTTTCCTTTTTTTTGAAAATTTTTCTCATTAACTCCTTAAAGTTATTAAAATCCACTTCATAAGAAAGTCCGACTCCTTGAGTATAACCCTGACTATCCGCTAAAAATTGCTGAATTTCATTTTCTCTATTAAAAATTTTAACACTCAATGTTCCTTCATCATTTAAAAGAACTTGCACCTCAACATCCCCAGCAACAACAGTTTCACTAACCCCGCCCCCTACCGGAACACCTAATCTTCCGTTCAACAATACCCTGTCACTAATTTGGGTAGATACTGTTACACCTATTCTATTCTCTGTTTGTATCTCTGAAGCCCTATCTAAACCTCCTTGTTCATAAGAAAGTCCCAAATCAAACTTATCATTATCCCCTCCTAAAACTTGATTTAACAGACCTGAAGCTGTCTGAATAAGGTTTCCCGTAACTGCTTGTTGATTGATACCACTTCCTTCGTTTACAAAAGTACCCTGCATTAAAAGAAAAAATGCATTTCTATCTTCAAACGTAGGATCTTGCAATCTATATTGCAACTCAGATTTTATGATAGAATTTGTGCCCGGAAAATCAATATTAAAGTCTATACTGGGGCTTTCCAGTTCACCTGCCAATCTAACAACAACATCTGTGGGGATTCTCCTTACATATCCTGCATTATCCAACAAAGGCGCAGGATTAGCATTTAGAGAATAAACAGCTTCCATTTGCAATTCTGCTCCCAAAGGATCTTCTTCCCAGATAATTCGACCACCAGGTCTCACCTTAAATGTTTTATCTAAAACTCCTCCATATTTATAATGATACTCCCCTTCTACCACAACAAATTCTCCGTACATATTAAACTTGCCATTGGTATTAATTTCTATCAACAAAGGCCCTTCTCCTCTACCTTTTAAGGAGCTTCCTGTTTTTTGATCTACTACTATTTCTACTTCAGCATCTCTGGTAACATCTAAATCAAACTCCAGCTCCAAACCTTCTGTATCCTCTAAGATTCGTTCACTTTTAATAATAGTTTTATCATTTTTCTCTATAAAATTTATAAAAGAATAATCTCCCACACTGGCCACATCACTAATGGGGATTTTTAAAAAAGTACCTCTTGCAGTAGCCCCTGCCACCTCAATGGTCAATGCAGTTGTAGGCCCATATATTCTGCCCGTACCATTAAAAAAACCTGTGCCGTAATAAAGTGCATCTTCTTCAAAAGCTGTATCCAAGATTAAGAATCTGTCATTATTCGTGTCCACATCCAAATTCAAATTCCAATCTTTAAAAGCAAAATGATTTATGGTTCCGTCCAATGTTGCGCTTGAACCATGATTTATGTCCGTAAGAAAAATATTTTCAAAATGAAATGTTTGATCGTAAAGCCTTACTCTAGAATTAACAGCAAAACCATAATCTACATTTAAGTATGGAATAGCTATACCTGCATTGTTCAGTGTCAATATTCCACCAATATCAGGGTTATCAATATTTCCAATTATTCTTGCACTACCATTTAAATTCCCCCTAATATTAGTGATAACTCCATCTCCCAAAGGGCTGAACGGGCTTAAATCAAAACCATTGAAATTGGCCAACAGATTGGCCTGTGGTATTTCTTCTTTATTATTGATGCTACCAATAACACTAAATCTTTCAACTCCATTGTCATCTGTGATTTGAGAATTGACTACAAAATCTGTTAAATCTTTATTCCCAACAATACCAATGGTCAAATCTCCCATTTTCATACCATTAATTGAAAAACCTGAGACCTCTAGATTAGAAGAAGGAAGGTATACACCATCTTTTTGCAATACATTGAGCGTTCCATTAACTTCTCCTTCTAACTTTAAACTATCAATTGCTGGAGTAATTTTATCCAAAGAAACAATCTTGAACTGCATTTGTAAATCCTTATATGTAGAATCTGCCAACTGCCCATTTAAACGAATTTGTTCCTGAACATCATTGTTCATCACAATTTCCTCAATGGTTATACTATCTAAGGTTCTATTGATAATCACCTTGTTTTTAGTATTGCCATCTTTGTTCAGCACCCATGTATTGCCTTTAAAAATTATATTCGAAGTCTTTAACCCAATTACAGATTTGTTTTCTTTATTAAAAGTGTGATAAAAATTAAGATTATAACTATCATTATATTCACTACCTCCTTTAAATTCTGTTCTAAAGAATAACGTATCTTTTAAAGTGGTGTTGATGAGGCTAAAATCTTGAACATCATAATAAGCCGTTGATACATTGTCTACAGATATAAATGTATTGAACAGTGGATTTTTATTATCAATTTTCACATCTATTTCATTCAGCTTATTACCGTAAGCCTCAAAACTTGGAGACCTAAATGTCAGTTTAAAATCCCCTTCATCTGCAATGATGTTTCCTTTTATAAATGTATTGGGACCAAAAGCAACTTCTGGCAAGAACACTTCCACTATTTTGTTATAGATTTTAAAATTAAAATCCAGTCTTTGACCTTCAGAAATTTCAAAAGCCCTGTAGTTGGTGTAAATACTTCCCACAGAATTCTGCATTAGTTTAGCTAGCTCTTTAATCTTAAAGTTCCCCTTCAAATAACCAGTGATAATATCTGGTGAATTAATAGTAATATTTCTTATTGAATCATTCTCAAAAACTGATGATACTTTAAAATCATCAAAATAATAGGTGTCATTTTTGTTTTTATAACTAGTCTCGGAAAAATTAATATCACCAACAATATTATCTAATGAATTACCAGAAATATCCATATTTACATCTCCCTTAAAAATAGAAATACTATCATTGATAAAATTCAACTTTCTAAAATCCGCAAAACCTACAGAGGCAATGAAATTAAAATTGTTCTTATCATCACTAAAGTCTGCCAGTCCTTTAAAGTCCAACTTTAAATTCTCATCATTACTTAATACAGAACCATCAAACAGTTGGTCTTTTAAAATACCTGACACTTTCACATCTTGATATGTATACCCGTTAAAATCAATAGAATATACCTCTCCAATAACTTCTGTATTAAGGTTTTCTTGCACAAAACCTTTCCCTTCAACATTAAAATCCAAAGTGGTTTTTCCTAAACTTTTACTGTTTGAAAATTTCCCTAAATCAAAATCTATTAAAGAAACAAAGCCTTTATAGGTAGCTGCGTCTATATCATTAAAATCAGTTAATTCCAAATCAGAATAACTACTCCCTACTGCCGTATTTAAATTAAGTTTTGAGACTATGGAATTGTTAGTAATCGTAACAGTTCCCCTAGCTGTAAACTGCCCTAATTTTTCTAGAGAAGATGGCAATGCCTTTCCTAAAATTCTAGGCATTAAAGACCTAAGTTCATAATAACTTGTGGTAACGTTCTTCATATCTGCCTCAAGCAGAAAAGACTTTTGTTTGTTAAACAGGTTCTTAAAATTAAAATTGCCCCTTATACCAGAGTTGTCAGAATGCAAAAACAAGTCTTCCGTAGTTAAATTATTTAAGACCCCTGTAATTTTTGATGAAAACACCGCTTCTTTCCCTTTTCCAAATTCATTGTACAACGTATTTACCTCGTCAAAAGCCAAAATTGACTCCTCAAATTGTGCATCTACATTTACTTTATTCAAAAAGTCTTTAAAATCCTTCCTGTCATAATTAAAAACCAAATTTCCTTTTAAATTAGATTTAGGTGTTTTAATTATCAGTGAATCAAAACGCATTTGTGTTATAGAATATTTAAAAGAAGTTGTTAGTTTTTCAACTGACAACCCACTTTTAGCCATTAAACTCAATGCATTTATTTTTGCACCCACATCAGTTCCAAGTATCAAGAAATCATCGGCACTAATATTTAACTCCCCAAAATTTAAAATTTCAGGCCTTTGAAGGGAATCAATGATGAGCTTAAACTTACTATCAGTTATATTAACATGTGAAGAAGATAAAAAGAAAGGGGGAGTTTCTGGTTTTCTAGGTTTCTTACTGCTCAATTTGGCTACAAAAATATCCAGATTTGTATCTCTTTCACCTTCGTAAGTTTTTAATTTAAAAGTAAGGTCTTCTATAGCTATATCCCCAAATTCCAGTTTACCGTTAGAAAGATTCCTTAAGCTTAGGATTGATGTAGTCAATTCATGAATATAAAACAACGTATCTTTCTTATAATCTTCTACATAAATTCCTTTTATTGATGTGTCCCATGAAATAAGCGAGGCCTGTAACCTATCAATCTTTATGTTGGTTCCATATTTTTTATTGATGGAGTCAGTTGCCATTTTAGCAAAACGGGTCTGCACTATGGGCAGAGAAAGTATAAAAGTCCCCAAAACACAAATCAATAGGATGACCAGCGATATCCTGAGCAATATTTTTCTTAATTTTTTGATAGGGCTTTATGTTTTACCTTTGTGCTTCAAATTTTATTCCAAACCTTGGTAGACAACAATACAATTTACATTTTAGCCATAGAATCATCGTGTGACGATACTTCTGCGGCAGTTTTATGCAACAATAAGACATTAAGCAATGTGGTGGCTTCACAAAAAATTCATGAGGAATATGGAGGGGTTGTCCCTGAACTTGCCTCTAGAGCCCACCAACAAAATATTGTCCCTGTAGTACACCAAGCTTTAACCATGGCAAATATCGATAAAAAACAGTTATCTGCCATAGCTTTTACACGCGGACCTGGACTAATGGGTTCTTTATTAGTTGGCACCTCTTTTGCCAAATCTTTGGCATTGGGCCTAGACATCCCATTAATTGAGGTAAACCATATGCAAGCACACATTCTGGCGCATTTCATTAAAGAAGAAAATAGTCCCCAACCAAGTTTTCCTTTTTTGGCGATGACCATTAGTGGAGGGCATACACAAATAGTTTTGGTTAAGGATGAGTTTGACATGGAAATATTGGGACAGACTTTGGATGATGCCGTAGGCGAAGCCTTTGATAAAAGTGCCAAAATATTGGGGCTGCCCTATCCTGGTGGTCCATTGATTGATAAGTATGCGCAATTGGGCAACCCAAAAGCATTCCAGTTTACAAAACCCAGGGTAGACGGACTCAACTTTAGTTTTAGTGGACTAAAAACCAATATTCTTTATTTTATACAGCGAGAAGTAAAAAAGAACCCAGATTTTATTGCACAAAACTTAAATGATATTTGCGCATCCATTCAATATACTATTATTGAAATTTTAATGGACAAGTTAAAATTGGCTGTAAAACAAACCAACATCCAACAGATTGCTATTGGCGGAGGGGTATCCGCTAACTCAGGAATCCGTAAAGCGCTAAAAGATGCTGAAGAAAAATGGGGCTGGACAACCTATGTTCCCAAATTTGAATATTGTACGGACAATGCTGCCATGATAGGCATTGTTGGCTATTTAAAATACAAAAAAAATGATTTTACAGACCAAAGCATCACAGCCATTCCTAGGTATGGAATAATGGATTCTTAGAATATTAGTTTTACTATTGCCTTATCATCCAATACTTTGTATTTTTAAGATTAAACAAAATATAGTGTATAATCAAGAATTAGCAAGTAGAGTCTGTTCAGCATTTCAGTTATTCCCAACTGATACAATCAATGCGTTAACCGAAAAGAAAATGTTTGGTGGATTATCTTTTCTATACCATGGTAAAATGACCGTCGGTATTGTAAAAGAAGATTTGACAGTTAGGGTGATTTCCAATAAAATGGAAGATGTCTTACAACTAGATACCGTACGGCCAATAGATTTTACCAAACGCCCTATGAAAGAGTTTATCTATGTTTCCTCAGAAGGTTTTAAAACTGAGGAACAATTACATCATTGGATAGAATTAGGGTTGAAACATGCCAAAAGTAAGTTGTGAATGATTAAACTAATTAGAACCAACTCCATAAACAAGGAGTTTATCAGTCTTGTGGCACTTCTTGATGCAGATTTGGCCATACGGGACGGAGAAGACCATTCTTTTTACAACCAATTCAATAAAATTGACCAAATTAAATATGTGGTAATGGCCTATAAGAATCATAAACCGTTAGGCTGTGGAGCCATTAAAGAGACGTAAACAGCATGGAAATAAAACGCATGTACGTTTCTCCTGAAAGCAGAGGAAAAGGCATTGCCTCAAAAGTATTGTCCGAACTGGAATATTGGGCAACAGAACTAGGCTATAAAAAGTGTATCTTGGAAACGGGAAAAAAACAGCCAGAGGTCATTGCACTTTATAGAAAAAGAGAATATCAAGTTATTCCAAATTATGGGCAGTATGCTGGTATTGAGAATAGCTTGTGTTTTGAGAAATTGCTGAATTAATATTAATGTTAGCAAACATTTTGTCCAGATATTTAATTTAGTTTTTAACTAAAAAAAGTATAATTAATTAGATCAAACAATTATGAAAACATTATTACTAAGTGTTCTAGCTATTTTAATCAGTGTGCATTGTTATGCACAGAAACCAAAAAAAACGTTCGATTCTGAGAAGTTTGTGAAGAAAGTGCAATTTTCGATGGTACCGGATTTAATAGGTAAATGGTTGCCTGATGATGCAGCTTTACAACATATTGCAGATAAAAGTGGCAAAAAGCTAGGTGAATTAAGAGAAGAGAAGAAAACCAATTCGGAGAACATCAAAAAAAATGTAGACGGCTTTATGAGCAAAGGTCTTGCGTATATTATAGATAAAACAGAAGTAAAGGTTAAGCAAGAGACTCCCGTTAAAATAGCTGATATTGTATTGTACTGCCATACAAAGGGAAATAAGTTTACTATGACTCTTTCTAACTGTGTGCAGACCAATATAAGCTGGTATCTTGGCGATGCAATTACGGCAGAAGGAGATGGTTTTGAAAACGCTGTTTCAGCCAAAGAAGACAAGAAACCAAGTAAATTTGTAGCAATGCTTATTAGTGCAGGTGAAATTCAGGAAAGTGTTGAAAGCGCAAATAAAAACTTTTATACTCATGCAGATTCATTAAGAAAAGCCAGACCTGGTTATGAAACTAAAAATAGCATCTATTACAATCATAAATTATCCGATTTACCATTAAATGGTTATTACATTAATAACAATGGAGTTAAAGTTGATGCAGTAATTGCCTACCTGAAACCACAATTTTTAATGGGACTTTCAAATAGTTTGTTTATATGCAAGCAAGTTACAGGCAAAAAAGTTGATTATCTTAATACACAATTAGAAAGTAATTTTAAAGAGTGGGTAAAATATGAAGATATTAAGGCATTTTTTGTGGCAGATCAATTATATGTTAAAACTTCTGATGGTACATTTACTACTTTAATTTCGGAAGGGGCAATACATACTACTACATCTGCTAAGTTATACAATAAAGAAACTCAATTATTTAAAGTATATCCTGTTACTCAAAAGCTAAATGGCAGAAAATATGGAACATATTTAGATAAAATAACTGAGGCAGAATTATTAGGTTTGATGGCAGATGCTCCTGAAATTGTTCAAGGATTTGAAAATGGAGAGTATACATTGAATGAGGCGGAAATTAGATATAATATTTGGTACGAAGAAAATAATCCCGGAGAAATAAATTATATTTTCGGCAAAGATTATGAGGTAACAAAAATAACATCTACTGCAGTGGCTTCACCAGAAGCAATTGCCTATGAAAAAGAAATTATAGATATATACGACCAAGCTCATACTGTCCCTAAACAAGATTTATTTGCAGGAAGACCTCTTGATCCAAATGTAACCATTGTCTCTTCAAAACCAGAAGTAAGAGTGAAAAAGGAAACTTTTATCAACAGACTTAATCGAATTAAAACAGATGGCAATAAAGTGGGTGTTTTAGTTAGATGTAAAAACACATATGTTAATCCAGATAATGTCGCAGAAGGTATAACTAAAGTTAAAGTAGTAGGTTCTTATGGTCCTTTAGAAGGTAGCGATAAAGTGGCTGAAAATATAGTTGAGGAACTAAGTAAAGGTTTTGGTGTAAATGTTTTTGAAACGGTAGATTATAGCTTAATTCCTGTTAAGGATGGAATGAACGGAAAAATGGACGATTGGTGGTCAACCAAGTATAAGGTTATTATTATTTATGACATTATACCTTCATACACAGCCGTTAAATATTCAAATAGTTCTGGTGAACGAGAGTTTAAGGCGCAAATGAAAGTAAATACCGAAGTTATTGTAATGTCAGCTGAAGATAAACAACAAAAGAGATTAAAATATGTTACATCTTCACCTTCAAAATGGGGGTATTTTAAAACAGTACCTTTTAAAGGTTCAGGTGCAACTGATTTTGATATTATACAAGATTTAAAAGAGGTTATAAATCCTCCTTCAGATGTTGTAGTAATAGAAGCACTAATAAAAAGCCAAAAAGAATCTCTAGACAAATTTATTAAGAAGAGATCTAAGTAAATCTATAAGTGTTGTACTCAATCCTTGAACTAGGGATTGCTTTACGAAAATAATAACGAATATTTGACTTGTAGTCTGGCTCGTCTATATCTAACGGAATTGATCTGGACATGCATTTACTTTTACACTTATGAAAGGAAAACAAAACGTACTTTCTGAAGTGAATTTGATGATGATGATGATGGTTTACAACCTAAGGAGACTCATGTCCATTTTACCATAAACGATCTAAAAAACAAGCTAAAAGAGCTTGGCCTTTGTCTTTCAACACTATTTAATCCATTCTTAATACTTTTAAGTGCTTTCTCTCAAAACAAGAAAGGCGCTCTTCAAAATATTATATGAAATTAACTTTCTTTAAAGCTCTCTATAATAAACAATAT
>CAYNLI010000032.1:0-24185 GCA_964398035.1 uncultured Flavobacteriaceae bacterium
CTAGTATAGCTTCTTGCTTTTTTTTGATATCCTTAATGGAATTTTCAGTGAACAGGCCTGCTAAAATCCCGCTTCCCTGCTTCAAAGCGGTTCTATTGCAATATTGATAAAAAGAGCCTTTGCCAAACAAATCTATGTCTTGACTAAAATGGTGCAATGGATTTTTAAATTCAGTCCCTTCTGGCAAATGATGAAACTTTCTGTTCAATACCCCAATCTCCGTTTCATTTATTTTAATGAGTGCTTTTAGCTTATCTCTTTTATATTGTAAATCTGAATGACGAGAAACCAGGAACAGAAAAAGAACAATAGTTCCCAAAATAATACCTATTACCAATTTTGTGCTTTCATTAAAAAAATAAACACCTAATACAGCAACGCAAAAAACTACCAACCGAAGCATACTGGATCCAAACAGCAACTCTTTTATTTTAGACAATTGTGCCCCGTGTTCCTTAATTTGATTGGTGTAGAACAAGATAAGGGTGTTCATATATTTAGAAATTTAATAATTAAAACCTCTCGGCTCCGATAAAAGGGACATTTTACACACTTATAATACATTCCACTCTGCCTTTAGTTTTTTGGTGAACTTGGCAACCACCAAATCATAGGAATGGTCTATCAACTCTATAATTAATTTTAAAGGGATATTCTCTATAAATATAGTGTTCCAATGCACCTTACTCATATGAAATCCCGGTGTAATTACGCCGTCATATTCTTCACACAATGTTATTGCACGTTCTGGGTCGCATTTTAAATTAACTTGGGATGGTTGTCTCTCCAAGGGAACCAATGCAAACATTTTCCCCATAACCTTAAACACCAACGTTTCAGCATCAAAAGGAAATTCTTCTGTTACTCCCTTTCTTGAAATACAGTACATTCTAAATTCTTCAATGTTCACTTTTAATTTATTGTTTTCGAATCATAAACAATCACCTTTTCCCATAGATCACTGCATTCTTCCACAAATTTTAAATGTGGCGGTTCACTTTGGTATTTTGCTTGTGCCTCGGCAGATTCAAAAGACAGAATCAAAGAATAGGTGAAAGAACCATCCACAACATCTCTGCTTGCATTGGGCGCAGTACCAATAAATTTGGTTTTCGCATATTGGGAATTATTTAAAAATGTGGTGAGCGATGCTTCAAATTTTGCTTTATCAGCTTTACTGTCTGGATTTTTAAACCAAAAAAAAACAGTATGCGCAAAGGTTGGGTCAAAAGTTTTCATATCATTCTTCTTTTGACTGCAAGATAGTACGGTCATGGTTAAAATTAAAATCGCAATCACTTTTTTCATCTGTTGGTTTCTTTATCTAAAATTTGTTTTTCTTTATTTGGGATTTCCAAGGCTGAATAATCCAGTTTCCATCCAATGGTTTCCACTATTTTTTCCATTATCAGAATAGCTTCCAAAGCTTCCTTTCTGGCGGTTTCCATTAATCCACTTTCGGGGATTTTATCTTTAATATGCTGTTTTGCCTCTAAATTAAGTGTAGTTAAATCTTCAGGAGAAAACGTGTTAAAAAGGCCGTTTTTTATATCGTAGAACTGTAGGTCTGGTTCTATGGACAGGACTTCTGGTTCAGGAAAATCAGTTAGGACAACGGTTTTTTTATTGATATCGGCATGCATCAAGACCTTTTTTAAATCATATCCAATCAAGGCTTTGGCTTTTATGATTATCAATGCTTTCTTTTTGCTGCTTACCAAGCTCATAAAACGTTCTTTGGTATTTTCATACTTGTATATTTCAGCAAAATCACCTTCAACAGAAATAAGTTTACAGACACTCTTCATTTTTTCCAGTAATACGGTAGATTGATGAAGTGTCAATTCTTTGCTCTTCTTTTCCCCAAATAAATTGGATAGCCAATACATGAATATAGCACCCAATACAATACCCAAAAAGATTTCTACGATGCTATCCATTATTTCCTATTTCTCCCAAGTGAGTAAATTTAAAGCCTTTATTGTACTTTAACCCATAACCAAAGGCCCTATCTAAAGCAGCATGTGAAAATAAAACAATCCCTGTTAACATGCATAAAGGTTGCGATACATACACACCTATAAGATATATTAAAATCGCCAATCCTTTATGGTGACAAATATTATACGTGATTGCACCTGTGGCATTACCAAACAAATAACCCAACATACCGATATCTGGAGCTAAAATCAACACCAAAAACCACCACCAAGCATAATCCAGTTGGCCAAAAAGAAATATTCCAAGGGTGAACATGGCCAATTCTTCCAGTTTTAATGTTGTCTTCATGGTTTTATAATTTCATACAAAACAGGTCTGCTTGGACTGGCATCGTTCTCAAAAGGTGCTACTTGCAAATTTAAAAAATAGGTGCCGTCATCAATAGAATTATTCACATAAATAAATTCGGTAATGGTGGCATGCGTTCTAATTTCACCATCAATATTCCAAAATGCCTTGTGCGAAAGCAAAGCGCCATTATCCTTTTCCTTGTCTACTGAGGGAAGGTCTATCAATAAATGTTCTACCCTTTTTTTAACCAATAACTCCATCGCCTCTTCACATAGATAAGGCGGGTTGGTGTTAGAGTACCGTCTGGAAAGTTTTTCTTTGGTATTGGGCAATGTTCTAATGACTACAGCTTCCCGCTTTTTATTCCCTAATGCATATTGCAATTGTTTTTTTGAAACAATAAAATCTTCTCCATTTTTTTCTGGTGCTATGGTAATCACCTCAGCCAAAAAGAAAAACCTTTTTAAATTCTGATTAATGGAGTAAAACTCTTTGGTAATATGCCCCACACATTCCGTATGTGTGCCATGTGCATGTGGATTAAACTGTATGTCATTAAAATTTACCGATGCCCCTTCTGATACTTTTATTTTTGACCCATCGGCAATATGAGGCGCTATCTTGGGCGCACCCACATACCATGCGTTTACATTAGAAGCATCTCCATGCAATGGTATTGAAATATCCAATGGTTTGGATAGGTCTATTTTATAATTTTTAGTATTATACTTTATGGTGGCTATCAAATCCGTTCTTTTATTTATCCTAATTTAATAGAAATAAATCACTTGCAATCCCATCACACAAAAATTTTCCTTTTTGGGTGGTCAAAAGTACGTCTCCATCAAATTGCAAAACCTTGTTTTCTATATGTTTTTTTGCTTCTTTCAATATATATTGATGATATTTTTCACCAAAATCCAATTTTATTTTAGAAAGTGAAACTCCCCAAATAGTCCGCAACCCTGTCATTACATATTCATTATACTGATTAGCTATTGTAAGTGTTTCCATTTCCATGGATAATTTTCCTTCAGAAATTGCTTTTATATATTTTGTGTTGTTCTTAACGTTCCAACCCCTATGTTCCCCATCAAACGAATGTGCAGATGGGCCAATGCCCATATATATTTTTCCTTGCCAATAAGAAGTGTTGTGTTTGGAGAAAAAACCGGGTTTTCCAAAGTTGGAGATCTCATAGCTGGCATAGCCAGCTTCTATTAATGTTTTATTCAGAATATTAAAATGCTCTTCTACCACAGTATCATCAACCGCTTTTACGGTTCCCTTTTTAATAAAGCTAGCCAATGCTGTTTTGGGTTCTACAGTCAATGCATAACTGGAAATATGTGAGATATTAAAAGACAATGCCTTTTCTATGTTCTTTATCCATTTGGCATTATCCATATTGGGCATTCCGTAAATAAGGTCGATAGAAATATTATCAAAATAACGGGTAGCTTCTACCAAACATTCCTCTGCTTCTTCTGAGTTGTGAGCTCTGTTCATCAATTTTAAATCATCTTCAAAAAAAGATTGTATCCCTATGCTGAGACGATTGATTCCAATGCTTTTATAATTCTTGAAAATAATTTCTCCACTTCGACTGCGCTCAGTATGACACATCAAATCATCTGGGTTTGCTTCCAAAGTGATTTCTGGGTGGTCAGAAACGGTATAATTCTGGTAAATTGTATCCAACAATAATTGCAATTCTTCTATTGAAAGTAAAGAAGGCGTTCCGCCTCCAAAATAAATAGTTTCTACAACCTCATCCCTAAACTCATTTTTACGCAATAGCAATTCATTGACAATTGCTTCAATCATTTCTGTTTTTTTCTTCAATGAAGTTGAAAAGTGAAAATCACAATAATGACAGGCATGTTTGCAAAAAGGTATGTGTAGATAAATTCCGCTCATTATTTTTAGCTAGCAGTTTTCAGTAGAAGTTAACAATACTGCCTACTTTTTAACTCTTTTTTCGTTCTGTTTTACAAAAGCATCCCAGCCAGAATAATTTTTACCAACAGTTATGCGACCTTGATTATAAAAATGGCACACCGCAGCAGCCAATCCGTCCGTGCTGTCCAAATTTTTAGGAAGTGTTTTTAAGCCTAACGTACTTTGTAACATTTTTGCCACTTGTTCCTTACTTGCATTACCATTACCGGTAATTGCCATTTTAATTTTCTTAGGCAAATACTCCGTTATTGGAATTTCTCTAGAAAGTCCGGCTGCCATGGCTACACCTTGCGCCCTGCCCAATTTTAGCATAGACTGTACATTCTTGCCAAAGAAAGGGGCTTCAATAGCTATTTCATCTGGGTGATAGGTGTCTATCAATTCAATAGTACGCTCAAAAATAAGCTTGAGCTTGGTATAAGGATCCTTATATTTTTGGAGCAAAAGCTCGTTCATTTGTAGAAACTCCATCTTTTTGTTCACCACCTTAATCAAACCAAAACCCATGATTGTGGTTCCTGGATCTATTCCCAATATAATTTTCTCGTTGGCCAATACCTTTTAATTTGTGTTTACAATTATGGGAATCCTAAATTTTGCCGTAACTGGAATTCCTCTTTTTATGGCCGGGGCCAAATGTGGTAATGTTTTTAGGCTTTGAATGATGATTCCATCAAACTCTGGTATCTGGCTCAATATCTCTTCGTTCTTTTCCATGTCCAAAACCGATATTTTTCCATTGTTATCAATTAAAAAATCTAGATAGAGTGTATCTACAATATTAGACTCCAAAACAAATTCAAACTCATTTAAAGTTGAGGAAAAATGGGCAAGTAAGGTGTCTTTAAAACATTTTCGTTGTTCTGGCTTGGATACTGTTTCATCACAATTATCAAACAAAGGATATTGGTCAACATCGTTCCAATCAATAGTACTCATTTCTTGGTTTACCAGTTTTTGGGTCTTGGTTTCCTGAGACTCAAACCAGTCACAAGAGATCAATAGAAACAAACACCCTATAAACCAAAATTTACGCATGAAACACTATATTCTTTGGGGAAATTACGATTTTTTGGAATACTTTAATCTACAGCGTAATGGATTTCCTCTTTCAGGGCAGTTATCCGTTTTTTAGCAAAACTTAGGAAGTAGCTATTTTCTTTTCCCAATTTCTTCACAAGTCGCTCATAGTATTCCAATTTTACTTTTGGGTCTTTGTAATATTCATCTGCAAGAACGCAAACTTGATAATAGGTTATTGTATTGGAAGTATCTTCCTGATATGCTTTTTTATAATATTCAAATGATGTTTTTATTTTATGCTGTTGTTTTGCCAAACTTGCCAACGCACTATATTCTCTGTTTAAAACTGGGTCTTGCTCTTCAATGGATTTCTTTATATAAATAACTGCGCTATCCAACTGTTTTTGCTTCCAAAACACCTCTCCCAAACTGAAAAATGCTTCTGCTCTGGTCGCATCAAAGTCTAAAAGCTTGGTGTAATTGATTTTTGCCTTTTCAAACTCCCATAGTTTAAAATATGAATAGGCCAACTTTCTATAAATGTGCTGTTTATTTTCCCCAAGAGTAATCAGTTCCTCAAAAAGTGGGATGGCTTCTTCATGCTCACCATTATTAAAATAGGCCAATGCCTTTAAATTGATGAGTGACACATCTTTTGGGTAAAACTCCAAGCCTTGGTCAATATATGTAAGCGCAATATTTTTTTCTCGTGTTCCCACATAAAATTTCCCTAACTGAAATAAACTTCTTAAATGGGTACTGTCTAACACAATGGTATTTTCATATGCCAGCATAGCCTCTTTGTATTCATCCAATTCTTGCAACGACCTTCCCAAATAGTAATAATACTCAGGATTATCATCGTTCTTTTTGATAAGGTTCTCAAAAACCAACTGTGACTTAGAAAATCTCTTAACCTTTACATACAACTTCCCAAGCTCAAAATGGGCAATGATTTGGTTACTGTCTTTGGCAACCAAATCTTCATATTGTGCAATGGCTTTGTCATAAGTACCAATGGCATTGTATGCCCGTGCTATTTGTAAACTGGATTTTTGTGAGCCTACTTTGGCATACTCATTTATGGCATTGGTGTAATTACCAAGTGCATAAAGACTATCTGCAACGGGCAAAGCCGAAGACTGTGCTTCGGCTTTATATACCAATATCAAAAACAATATAATAGCTACTCTCAAAATTGATTTTCTTATTTATTGGAGTTTAAACGTTATAGGAATAGAATAAGGAATATTGACTGCTTTTCCTTTATGTTTTCCTGGCATCATTTTTGGCAATTTGTTTATAATTCGTAAGGCTTCTTTTTCCAATAATTCATGTGACCCCCTATACCTAATATTTTCTATGTTTCCATTCTTTTGAATTGTAAACATAATGTTTACCCTTCCTTGTATTCCTTGCTTTTGTGCTTCTAAAGGGTAATTGAAATTTTTACGAATATGCTTCAGTATCATTTCATTAAAGCAAGCTCTTTTATCTTCTGCATCCTCACAACCAGGAAAAATTGGAACATTATCTACAATTGCAAAAGGAATATCAAGTTCATTATCCCAGTTTTTAATTGCGGCACCTTTTTCAGTCTTATCCCCTTGTAATCTAAAAGAGATAGGAATAGAGAATGGAACATTTACAGCTATGCCTTCTTGCCTTCCTGCTATCATTTTAGGTAGCTTCTTAATTATTCTTAATGCCTCTTCCTCTAATAATTCATGTGGACCTCTATATCGAATGTTTCCTATATTTCCATTTTTTTGAATTGTAAACATAATGTTCACTCTTCCTTGTAAACCTAATTCTTGTGCATCCTCGGGGTAATTAAAGTTTTTTCTAATATGCTCCCTCATTTTTTCCTGAAAACAAGCTCTTTTATCTTCAGCATCTTCACATCCTGGAAAAACCGGGACTTCATCTATTTCTCCAAAAGTAACTTTTTCAATATTTTCACTAATACTTTTAAGTTCCGTGCTTTCTATTTCATCATTATCTATTTTTTTAACTTCACAAGAAGTATAAAACAACATTCCCAACACCAAAGGCACAAGTGCCAAATACTTTAACTGATAAATTTTCTTTGATTTTTGTTTTTGTAACATGACGATTCGTTTTTTGATTAATGATGATTTAAAAAATTGATTCACAAATGATATATTCTGGGTCTGAAAAACCTGTGACAACAACAATTGGTACTGCTTCTTTTTATGGGTCTTGGAAACTTGGGCATCGGCAATAAACTCATGCAGTTCTGATATCCTACTCTGGTATACATATACTAGTGGGTTAAACCAGCCCATAATACGCATCAACTCAAAGAACAATAGATCCAAAGAGTGTTTTTGTTTTATGTGTACCAACTCATGTTGAATTATACTACCATATTCTTCTTCCGCTATCTCGTCTCCCATAAAAATGGTCCTGAAAAATGAAAATGCAGCTTTGCTCTGTTTTACAATGACCCGAGTAAAAGTTTGAAGATAATGTACTTCTCCTTTTTCTCGCAGTCTATAAATCTGATAGATTTTATACCCAAACAACAAGGTCGCCAATAACATTCCTCCAAAAAGAATTCCATTCATCAATGAAATATTCCACAAACTGGAATTTCCTGTTCCCGATAGTGCAATTGCCTGCATATTCATATTCCACAAATATTCGGGATACACTATAAGTTCTTCGGGCAGACTGGTTTTAAAGGCTTCTATTTTAATCCATGGAAGTATTATGGACAATACATATGTTGCTATAAGATATACTCTGTTCCATTGAAAAAAGGTTTCTCTTTTTAAGAACAGATCATAAATGACCAAAAACAACAACTGGAATGCAATGCATTCTAAAAAAAATTGTATCATTCTTCCTCTTTTTTAATGTCCTTTAAAATAGATTCCAGCTCTGTAAGGCTCATATCATTTTTCTTCATAAAAAAAGAGACCATACTTTTAAAGGATCCTTGAAAATACCCATCTACCAGTTTATTGATTGATTGATTGCTATAATTGGATTTTTTCAAAACTGGATAGTACACATGCCCTTTCCCCTTCTTTTCATAGTCCACAAAACCTTTGCTTTCCAAAATGCGAACAATGGTAGATACCGTATTATATGCTGGTTTTGGTTCTGGCAATTCATCTATAATGGCAGCAACATTGCACTTCTCTAATTGCCATAAAATCTGCATTACTTCTTCTTCTGCTTTGGTAAGTTGTTTCATTTTATGCTGAGTTTATTTCAGTATCTATTTAATTTTTGTCATTCCCTACATTATATTTTGTCTCCTCGAGCGGAGTCGAGAGATAGAATAATAATTAGGTCTTGACTCCGCTCGACCAGACATTCTATTTAATTCACCTTGCTAATATAACTAAAAAATTAGTTTAAACTAATTTTTTAGTTATAAAAATATGTAACAAATCATCCCTACCTTAGTCTAATAGTAAATTGTTATTGTGGATATTGCTCTTTTAATTTTTGGGTTTCTTTTAATGCTCGTAGGTTTAGTAGGTAGTTTTTTACCTATACTTCCTGGACCACCATTAAGTTGGCTAGGTTTATTACTACTGCATTTAACTAAAGCCATTCCAGATGATTGGTGGATTTTAGGGCCAACCTTAGCTGTTGCCATTATAGTATTTGTGCTAGATTATATTATTCCAGCAATAGGCACTAAAAAATTTGGCGGTACCAAAGCAGGAATGATTGGTACAACAATCGGTCTTATTGTTGGCATTCTTGCTCCAATTCCTGGTGGAATTATAATTGGGCCCTTTTTGGGGGCATTAGTAGGAGAACTTTCTAACAAAGCAGATAAAAAAACTGCTGTAAAAGCTGCATTTGGTTCTTTCCTAGGTTTCTTAACAGGTACTTTTTTAAAATTTGTAGTAGCTGTAGTTTTTATGGGAATATTTATTTCTACCGTATGGGAATATAAAGAGGCGCTTTTTAGTTTTTAATCAAACAATTATGAATAAACATAAACTATTTAAAAACTTATTTAGCCTTGGTTTAATTCTTTGTGGTTTTACCATGCAAGCACAGCACCTGAATAAAGTAAAACTAGATAGTCTTTTTAATACTCTAGAAAAAAATGAGCGTTATATGGGAAGTATTGCCATATCGCATCACGGGAAAACAATTTATACTAATGCTATTGGTTATGATGATATTGCATCTAAAAAGGAATCTACAAGTGACACCAAGTATAAAATTGGTTCTATTTCTAAAATGTTCACTTCTGTTTTAATTTTTAAAGCAGTTGAAGAAGAGAAAATTCAACTAAATCAGACTATAGATACTTATTTCCCTACTGTTGAAAACGCAAATGAAATCACCATTGGTAATTTATTAAATCATAGAAGCGGCATTTTTAATTTTACAAATGACCCAGATTATTTAAAATGGAATACTCATGCAAAAACAAAAGAGGAGCTAATAAACATAATCAATAAAAACAAAAGTGTTTTTGAGCCTAATAGTAAAGCTGAGTACAGTAATTCTAACTATGTGTTACTCACTTTTATACTTGAAGATATTTATAAAAAATCATTTTCTGAATTACTGAAAACTAGAATAACTCAACCTTTAGGCATACATAACACCTATGTTGGGGGCAAAATTGATTTAGCAAACAATGAGTGTAATTCTTATAGTTATACAGGAGAATGGGAAAAACAAAGTGAAACGGACATGTCCATTCCCTTGGGAGCAGGGGCAGTAGTATCTAACCCTACAGACTTGAACAAATTTATTGAAGGACTATTTATAGGGAAACTTATTTCAGAAGTAAGCCTTGAACAAATGACTACATTAAAAGATAATTATGGAATGGGAATTTTTCAATATCCATTTTACCAGAAAAAACTTTATGGACATACTGGAGGGATTGATGGGTTTAGTTCTATAGTAGGATACCTTTCCAACGAGGAATTAGCAATTTCATTAGTCTCTAACGGAAATAATTATGATGGTAATGATATTATAATTGGTGCTCTGAGCTGTTTTTATGATAAACCATATAAAATTCCAACTTTTTCTTCTTTTGAAGTAAGCAAGGATGATTTAGAAAATTATGTGGGGTATTATGGTTGCCCGCAACTTCCGCTTAAAATAGATGTTTCAACCAAAAATGGAGTTCTAATTATACAAGCAACAAATCAACCTTCTTTCTCATTAGAAACCACTGCAAAAAATATTTTTGAAAGTCGGAAAATTGGAGCTGTTTTTGAGTTTAATCCCGAAGAAAATCAATTTTTATTAAAACAAGGAGGAGCAGAATTTGTATTCACAAAAGAGTAATGCTATAACCATGTTACTTTATCTTCAATAGAAGTTCTAATACCTTCGGGAAGTTCTTCATCAGAATACCCCATATAGAAAAAGCCTAAACATTTTTCACCTTCTGATAGGTCAAAAAATTCATCCATGTATTTTATTAATCCAGGAGAACTCCAATAACTGCCTATTCCTTTTTCTGTACACAACAACCACATATTCTGTACTGCCATGGCTACAGCAGCAATTTCTTCCCATTCTGGTATACTTTCTTTTGGGTCCCGTTGCATGCATATAGCAATTATTGCACTGGAACGTTTAGGGTTTTCCATAAGTTTCTTGCATTTAAAATCTTTAGGAAACTCCTCAATTTGTCTATATTTTTCTACCAAAAATGTTCCCAGTTTATCCTTGGATGCTCCTTGCAACACCTTAAACCGCCATGGTTCAGTTTTTTTATGGTTCGGAGCCCAATTTGCCGCTTCCAATAATTCTTCTATATCTGCTTTGGAGATTGGGACTTCATTATATTGTACTGGAAAGGCAGAACGTCTATTCTTTATCAATTCGAAAATCATAAATTTCTTATTTAAAATATTTTAAAATTTCTGCCTTTACATCATTTATTCAAAAGCAGATCCATACAATGACCCAAGGTAGGGTTTCTATTATCCTTTTTCCAAATTACGGAAAGTATCGCTTTTTGATCAAAATTCTTAAGCTCCAAAAACTTCACCTTCATCTTAAAACCATATTGCAATGTCGTTGGTACTATGGCAATACCTAAATTATTTTCCACCAATTTAAATATTGTTTGTGCATGCACGGATTTATGGGAAACCTTAGGAGCAAAGCCTGCATCTTCACAAATACTCATCACTGTATCATAATAAAAGGGGCTGTAATCTTGTGAAAACAAAATGAAATCCTCTTCCTTTAACTGTTCAACCCCTTTAAATGTTTCTGCTGTTATTGAATGGTTCTTTGGCAATACAACTGAAAAAGTATCTTCAAAAACCGATTGAATATGAATCTCTTTTGGAACTCTGGCCAAACGGACAAAACCAATATCCAACTTATCCTTTAAAATTGCATTGACTTGGGCATTATTGGACAATTCCTCCAGACTTGTCTTTATTTGAGGGAAATTGCCTTTGAGCCGCAACAATAATTCTGGAATTACATTTTGCATAGCGGAACCCAAAAAACCTATTCTAATTTCTCCAAAATCTCCATTGGCAATCAATTTTAATTGTTTCTTGGTCAACTCCAAATGATTTAAGATAAATTCTATTTCACCTTTTAAGTACTCCCCAGCCTTGGTAAGAGATACTTTTTTTTTGCTTCTAACAAATAATGGAGTCTCTAATATTTCCTCCATTTGTTTTATTTGCCTGCTTAGACCTGGTTGGGAAATAAACAATTTCTCCGCTGCCTTTCTAAAGTGCAATTCTTCTGCGACAGCCAAAAAATATTTAAAATGCCTTAATTCTAATTGATAACTCATGGTTATTGATTATACATATAAATGGTATTATTAATTATCAAATTTATTAAATATCTTTATAAGACCAAAAAATTGCACACCATGTTAGCACCCAAAACATTTTTGTTTGGAGAAGAAAGATTAACTGCTGGTATAGCGCTGTCCATATCCCATGGAAAAACCAAAGGAGTATTATCAAAAAAAGCCCGGCAAAAAATCAATGCCAATAGAGACATTGTAGAGAACATTGTTGCAAAGGGCAAGGTAGTGTACGGGATAAACACAGGGTTTGGCCCTTTATGCACTACTAAAATCTCTAAAGAAAAAACCAAAATTCTACAGTCCAATATTTTAAAAAGCCATAGTGTTGGGGTTGGCAAACCTATCTCCTTTGAAATTGCAAAATTGATGCTCATTTTAAAAATACATTCACTCGCCAAAGGATATTCGGGAATTGCAGAAACCACATTAGATCGCATTTTATGGCATATAGAAAATGATGCTGTTCCCGTAGTACCCTCACAAGGTTCTGTTGGAGCATCTGGGGATTTGGCTCCCTTGTCCCATTTGTTCCTGCCTCTCATTGGTTTGGGAAAAATTCACTATCAAAACAGTATTTTATCAACAAAGGAGCTTTTTAACAAAACAGGGTTAAAACCTGTTGAACTTGGCCCCAAAGAAGGACTGGCACTCATTAACGGAACTCAATTTATTGCCGCACATGGGGTAAAGGTGGTAGAAAAAATGCATAGTTGTCTTTCCCAAGCAGACATTATTGGTGCCATGATGATTGAAGGACTGCAAGGTTCCACAAAACCATTTTATGATGAACTACATGCCTTACGCCCCTATAAAGGAAATATACATGTGGCCAAAAGGGTTAAATTACTCTTGGAAGGCTCAGAAATCATGGAAGATCATATTGATTGTGAACGCGTGCAAGATCCTTATTCATTACGCTGTATACCACAAGTACATGGGGCATCTAGAAATGCTTGGTTACACCTAAAAGAATTATTGGAAATAGAGTTAAATTCAGTCACGGACAACCCCATCATCATCAATAATGAACTCACCATTAGTGGAGGTAATTTTCATGGTCAGCCCTTGGCCATGGCTTTGGATTATGCTTGTTTGGCATCTTCAGAAATTGGTAATATTTCTGACCGAAGAATATACTTGGCATTGGAGGGCAACAGCCCGGGAGTACCCAAATTATTAATGAAAGATACTGGCATCAATTCTGGTTATATGATATTACAATATACCACAGCCGCTCTGGCAAGTGAAAACAAGGGTTTGTGTTTTCCATCCAGTGCAGACAGCATTCCTACTTCATTGGGACAAGAAGATCACGTAAGCATGGGGTCTATAAGTGGCAGAAAGGCTTTACAAGTACTTGAAAATGTAGAAAAAATATTGTCCATAGAATTATTGACCGCAGCACAGGCCTTTGAATATAGAAAACCCATGAAATCTGGAATTTTATTGGAAGAAGTCCATAAAGAAGTCCGTAAGAACGTATCCTTTGCCATAAAGGATAGGGTATTCTCAGATGACATTGAAATTGGAATTGAGATGATAAAAAATAAAAATATTATAAGAGTGGTAGAGAATACCATAAAAAATAAAAATCTAACATTGGCAACACCTTATTCCAAAGAATTTGAAAACTTTTAATATGGCTCATTACAAACTCATAGGCCCGTTTACACAAATTATCCCCATGACAGGTATTGCAATCAAGGGTGCTATATCTGATAATGCTTTGACCATTATCAAGAAGGGCGGAATCCTAATTAAAAACGGGCAAATACACACCATAGGCAATTTTATCGATTTATTGACAAAAGCAAAATCATTGAACGCGGAAATCATAAAAATTGAAGGGGAACACGTTTGTCTTCCAGGACTTATTGATAGCCATACCCATATCTGTTTTGGAGGATCAAGGGCCAATGACTATGCCATGCGAAATGCAGGGAAAACCTATTTGGAAATTGCAAAGGCAGGTGGAGGCATATGGGACACGGTAACCCAAACAAGAATGCTCAGCGAAAAAGAGCTGGCCAAAGGAATTATAACAAGAGCAAATAGGCATCTTAAAAATGGCATTACCACCATTGAGGTAAAAAGCGGTTATGGACTTTCTATAACAGAAGAATTAAAAATGCTGCATGCCATTAAAAAGGCAAATGGGGAGCTTTCTGTTGATTTAGTGTCAACATGTTTGGCCGCACACATGGTTCCCAAAGATTATAGCGGCACGTCACAAGAATATTTAGAAGAAATAAGTACGGTTCTTTTCCCAAAACTATTAGAAGAAAAACTGACCAACCGTATTGATGCCTTTATTGAAGAAGGTGCTTTCTCAAAAGAAGTCATAGCGCCTTACTTTACCAAAGCAAAAGAAATGGGATTTGATATTACGGTACATGCCGACCAATTTTCCACTAGTGGAAGTGAAGTGGCAGTACAATTTGATGCAGTAAGTGCCGACCATTTGGAAGCAAGTACCCACAAAGAAATAACGCTATTGGCCAATAGCAATGTAATCGCCACTGCCCTGCCCGGGGCATCCATAGGTCTGGGTTGCAAATACAGCCCGGCCCGTAAAATTTTAGATGCTGGCGGTGCTCTGTCCATTGCAAGTGATTGGAATCCTGGCTCCGCACCAATGGGAGATTTATTGACCCAAGCGGCACTACTCGGAGTTTTTGAAAAACTCACCAACGCAGAAGTATTGGCAGGTATTACTTTTAGAGCAGCAGCAGCCTTAAAATTAAAAGATCGCGGAAAATTACAAGAAGGGTGTTTAGCAGATTTTATTGCTTTCCCCACCTGTGATTACAAAGAAATTTTATATCAACAAGGAACCTTAAAACCAACTAAAATTTGGAAAAAAGGAGTCTTGGTCGTTGAACAAAAGCTAAATCAACATGGATTTTAAATCTCACATATTACAAGGAATACCACATAAATTACCTGCAAAAAAAGCATATCCTGCAAACGCCAACAGGGCTCCAAAACGAAAAGAAATTCTTTCATTGGATGAAAAAAAATTGGCCATTAGGAATGCACTGCGTTATTTCCCAAAAGCATGGCACCCAGAATTATCCGAAGAGTTTGCATCAGAATTAAATGATTATGGTCGTATTTATATGCACCGTTTCAAACCAGATTACAAACTCTATGCAAGACCCATATCGGAATATCCAGCAAAAATAGTCCAGGCGGCCAGTATTATGTTGATGATACAGAACAACCTAGACCCCTTAGTGGCACAACATCCAGAAGAACTGATTACCTATGGTGGTAACGGTACCGTTTTTCAAAATTGGGCACAGTACCTGCTCACTATGAAATATTTGGCCATTATGACAGATGAACAAACCCTGCATATCTATTCTGGTCATCCAATGGGCTTGTTTCCATCATCCAAAGAAGCACCTAGAGTAGTGGTCACTAACGGGATGATGATTCCCAACTATTCCAAACCAGACGATTTGGAAAAATATAATGCATTAGGAGTTACCCAATATGGGCAAATGACCGCAGGTTCCTATATGTATATTGGACCGCAAGGAATTGTACATGGAACTACAATTACAGTAATGAACGGGTTTCGAAAAAAACTAAAAAAAGGAGAAGCAACAGCGGGTAAAGTGTTCTTAACATCTGGTTTGGGAGGCATGAGCGGCGCACAGCCTAAAGCCGGAAACATAGCTGGTTGCATTACCATTTGTGCGGAAATAAACCCAAGTGCTGCTACCAAAAGACATGAACAAGGATGGGTAGACGTTTTGGTCAATTCTTTAGATGACCTAGTGGAACGCACCAAAGAAGCACAAGAAAAAAAGAAAGTGATTTCCATTGCTTATATAGGGAATATAGTGGATGTTTGGGAACGCTTTAATACTGACGGCATCTTCATCCATTTAGGTTCTGATCAGACTTCATTGCACAACCCTTGGGCAGGTGGATACTATCCCGTAGGATTGACTTTTGAAGAATCCAATAAAATGATGGTGGAAAATCCCACTTCATTCAAAGATAAAGTACAGGAAAGTCTAAGGAGACATGTAACCGCAATCGACAAGCACACAGAAAAAGGAACCTATTTTTTTGATTATGGAAATGCCTTTTTATTGGAGGCTTCCCGTGCAGGTGCAGATATAATGGCTGATAATAAAATTGATTTTAAATATCCTTCTTATGTGCAGGACATTTTAGGTCCTATGTGTTTTGATTATGGCTTTGGTCCTTTCCGATGGGTATGCACCTCTGGAAAACCAGAAGATTTACAAAAAACAGACCAAATAGCATTAGAAACAATGCAAGAGATTGTGGTAACCGCTCCTGAGGAAATTCAACAACAGATGAACGATAACATCCGTTGGATTAGAGAGGCAGAACAGAACAAATTAGTGGTGGGTTCACAAGCAAGAATACTATATGCTGATGCAGAAGGGCGAGCCAAAATAGCAGAAGCCTTTAATAAAGCAGTGAAAAATGATGAAATATCTGCACCCATAGTATTGGGAAGGGATCACCATGACGTAAGCGGTACAGATTCCCCTTATCGTGAGACCAGTAATATTTATGACGGCAGTAAATTTACTGCGGACATGGCCATACACAATGTTATTGGTGATAGTTTTAGAGGTGCTACTTGGGTCTCTATTCACAATGGTGGCGGTGTAGGCTGGGGAGAGGTAATCAACGGTGGCTTTGGAATGGTATTGGACGGTTCTGATGAAGCTTCCAAACGATTAAAAAATATGTTGTTCTACGATGTGAACAATGGAATTTCTAGAAGAAGCTGGGCCAGAAACAAAGAAGCATTGTTTGCCATAAAAAGAGAAATGGAACGCACACCAGAATTAAAAGTGACATTGCCCAACTTAGTAGAGGACAAACTCTTGGATAAACTTTTTAATTAAGGATATGAACGGATATAAAAAAACAGAGGACACTATTTGGGTTGGACGAAAATCTAACCAAAATCTTTATATGCATGAAAAAGTAACTTGCATTGATTTAAAAAATGAAGAGCTCAAAGTAGATTTCTCAAAAAAGATTGCTGTTTTGGGGTATGCCTGTGACGAAGGAGTTAAAAGAAACCACGGAAGAACAGGCGCCGTAAAAGGGCCTGACAATGTTAGGAAAATGTTAGGGAAGCTTCCTAATCATCTCTCTGACAATACAATCTTTTTAGATAGCGGCACAATAGAATGCTTAAATGGTGCTATGGAGAATACACAAGCCCAATTGATAGAAACTGTCGCCCAACTATTACAAAAAAATATCTTTCCCATTGTTTTGGGCGGGGGCCATGATATGGCCTATGGTCATTATAATGGTATAAAAAAATACCTTAACTCAAAAGAAGAAAACAAAAGCATAGGAATCATCAATTTTGATGCTCATTTTGATTTGCGTTCCAATGAAGATGGAAACAACTCTGGTACGCCATTTTATCAAATATCCCAAGATTGTAAAGAGGCAGATTCACATTTTAATTATTTGTGTCTTGGCATTAGAGAAGATGCAAATACATCAGTTTTATTTGATACAGCAAAAAAATTTGGTGTTTCCTATATAGAAAGGGGGCGTTTTAACACGCATTACCTTTCTAGCATTGCCAAAGAAATACGTGACTTTATAACCAGTGTGGACTACATTTATGTCACCATAGATTTAGATGGGTTTTCATCTGCCTATGCCCCTGGTGTCAGTGCAGCTTCACCTATGGGTTTTGCGCCAGATATTGTACTGGAAAGCCTAAAACTCATCATCGATTCCAAAAAAATAATAAGTTTGGATATTGCTGAAATGAATCCTTCTTACGATATAGACAATCAAACTGCTAAATTAGCTGCTTCATTGGTGCATTTTGTAATGCACAAACTATAACCATTCCCTTTAACAAAAAAAGCCTTCCATTATGGAAAGCCTTTCATTGGTTAGATTTACAATTACATTGTAATCTATAACCTTTGTCCCAATATAAAATTGGAACACAACACAACACTGCAAATATAGTAAAGGTTTTTAACTTGAATACGTGATTTTCAATTATTAAAACCCAAAAAAACAGATTATCAGTGTTACCACACTTAGTTTATCGGCACTTATAAGACATTAATCGTAAAATCAATTTTTTAACAGTTCTTGATTAAAAATAAAAACATTTTTGTAAGTTATAAACCCCAATTTTGAAAATCAAAAGCCTCTTATCTATAATCTTACTTTTATCACTTCTCTCTTGTGATAAAACAGAAATGGATATTCTTGAGGTTTCTGAACAAATTGATGATATTGTTTCAACTATTGTTCCTGAGGAAACAATGGAAGAGGAGGAAGAAATAGATGAAGTCTACAATTGGATTTCACAAATGCAGTTATCCAATGGTTTATTGGAAAGTTCTGAGAACAGTAATTTTATTTCTTTATATGATAATGCTTTAGCCTCATTAGTATTTATTTCAAAGGGGGAACTTGAGAGAGCTGAGAAGATTTTTGATTTTTTTAATTCTAAAATTGATTCTGAACTTTTAAATAGTACCGGTGGATTTTACCAATCTAGAAATGCAAATGGAGAAAATGGTGGACGTACTTGGATGGGAGACAATGCTTGGTTACTTATTGCACTAAACAATTATCATGCTTCTACCCAAAGCCAAAAATATCAATACTTGGCACAAGAATTGGAAAATTGGATTCGCACTTTACAAGATACTGATGGTGGTCTTTGGGGCGGATACAATGAAAATGGAACTCAAATCCATAAGATAACAGAAGGCATCATTACCGCTTTTAATGCTGTAGAAGGATATGATGATTTTCACAAAAATATTTTAAAATTCTTGGAAGAAAAACGTTGGGATTCTAACGAAAAACTTATTGTTGCATGGCCAGAAAATCCTGATTATAATTTTGCCATGGACTTACATCCTTTAGCTTATGGTATTTTTGATGATTTTCCCGTCAATTCCCTTCTTAAAACAGACAGATATTTAAATACCCAGATAGCCACAGTTACAGGAAAAGAAGTAACTGGTTATTGCTTTGATGAAGACAAGGATGTTATCTGGTTAGAAGGATCAGCCCAAATGAGTATTGCATTTCAAAAAGGCAATATGAACAGTGAAGCCAATAAAACTATCCTTGAACTAGAGAAAACATTCATTAAAAGTACTTCTTTAGATAATGCCAAAGGCATCCCATATGCTGCAAATTATGGCACAAGCTACGGTGCGTCATTATTGTGGGACCATGTAGATATTACTCCCGCTGTTTCATCTACAGCTTGGTATTTGTTTGCCAAAGCCAACTTTAACCCTTTAGATTTGGAAAAAAACAAGAGTATTTCCCCCAAAGATAAATTTTGGCTTCAATCAATCAGTAATTAGAATTCATCCAAAATCACATTCATCTCTTTAGAGATTATATTCTGCATATTGAACGTTACCATATTTGCTAACTCCGGTATTTCACTTAGGTTTTCTTGCCATATGTTTTTGTTGGATAATATCTGGGTAATCATATCTGGCAACGTCCACCCGCCTGAATCATATTTTTGCCAAGCATCAGAGAAAACGACTAGAACTTCTGGGGCATCGTTTACAACTATTTTTCGTTCTTTATATTCCCCTTTATAAAAACAAATTAAAGCAGATACGATTTTCTTTGGAAGTTGACCTTCAGCAGCGGTGTATTCCTTTAATGGTTTCTTTTAAAACAATTTCATCATCATTAATAAAAATTTTAGAACCCTTGTCCATTGCCGTAAGAGCAACAGCAACATTATCTTTAGAGTCTATTTTTAAGTATTTTTTTTGGCATTTTTGTTATTGATTTTCAATTTTGATGATAAAAACTACAATAATTGGTTACACAAAAGAACATAATTTGTTTTCCACAACTATTCTGAGCTATTTGGCAACAAAAATGATTGCTCTTTTATATAAGATATTAGTTTTACGTTAATAAAACATAAAGTCAATACACATGAAAAAAACAATATGCGCATTCTTTTTAACATTTTTAGGAATGGGACTACATGCACAGGGAGGGTTAAAAGTTGGTATACAGGCTGGTCTGCCTTTTGATGACTTTAATGACGAGGTAAGTGTTATGGTTGGTTTGGATGTGGGATATATGTGGACACTTGGAGAGGTAATTGACCTAGGAGTGACCACTAGTTTTATTCATGGATTTCCAGAAACTTTTCATACAGATATTGTCCTTACGGATTTACCCAATGTTCAATTTATTCCTGTTGCAGGAGCAGTGAGAATATGGACATCAAATTCTTTCTCATTGGGAATTGAAGCTGGCCAAGCATTTGGAATAAGCGAAGGTAACGAAGACGGGCTTTATTTAAGACCTTTGATAGGATACTTAATGGGTCCTAATACAGAGGTCAATTTTTCCTATACTTCCATAAAATTAACAGACAAATCTTGGACAACGGTCAACTTTGGTATTTTACACACTTTTAAGCTTTAAACAAGTGGCGATAATCACCTTTTTCCATTTTAGGAAACAACTCTAACGGTTATTGCACTCTAATTGGAGCTAATCACCTTGCTCATTTCTGTCCCGATCTTCAATAGAATGTCTACTTCTTCTTCTGTAAAATCATAGGGAACGGGTTTAGCAATACCCAATGTACCATATAAAGTTTCATTCAGCATCATGGGAACAACAATAGAACCTTCAACTTTTGTTTCTTTTGCCGCTGGACGGGCCACACCAGAATCATCTGTCTGTAGATTACACATTTCCACTGGTTGATGGCGTTCTGCTGCAATTCCCGCCATTCCTTTTCCAATAGGGATTTCTGACAATTTAGGAAGTAAAAAATCAGGAATATTACAATGGGCCTGTAACTTCAATAGCGATGTCTTTTCTTCAAGAAAATGAATGGTACCAGTTGTACAACCAAATTGAGAGATAACTTCTGAAAGGACTTGTTGCCAATCAATGGTAGATTGACTTAGAGAAGTAGTGATTGCATTCAATAGTGATTTGTCTTTTTTACTCATGATTATTGTTTTTTGAACTTTGATTTTTAACTAGAAATCATGCTCATCTATGAATTGGGCAAAACATGAATATTCCATTATAAAGTTAATCAATTAACGCTTAAAGTAAGTTAGAAAACACTCCTCTTTGGGGTATAAAACTATAGAAGAATTTGAAATCGAAATGTTTAATCAAAAAGTAGCTGCATGACTCTCAACTAAATGTCCACTTTTTTGTTGCAAGTCCAGTTTAACTTTTAGTTGGAATTGACACAATTTATATTAAATGGTATCGTTTATTTGAACTTTGTATTTATTAGCTTAACTAATTTTACCAATCATCTTTTTTATAATCCTTATTCCCATTCACAGATTGAAAAATTTGTTCAGCAAATTCATTCAATATTTTATTTATTTCTTCCCTTGTTTGCCTGTACCCTGAGACTGGTTTTCCATTCTTTTTATAAAGGCCCATAATTACATTAGCACCAACTATATTTAAACTACTTTGGTTTTCCTTTATACCGTCGATTTCAAGTATTTCTATGTCAATTCGTGCTTTATATGGTTTGATACGAATCTCCACATATAGGTTCAAACTCCATGTAGGTTTATTTTTAAAATGAATAATTCCAACATTGTTTACCTTGAAGGTGATAAATTCATTATTGACATTACTGTTTGTGGCAAAACTTGCATTTTTAATGTTGTATTCTGTCCAGTCTTTAATAGACTTGTAAATTTCAGCTTCTGATTTGTTATCAAAATCTCTAACCAAAAAACCTTTTACTCCTTTCGGTATTATTTCTATTTTGTCAACTTGCTGTCCAAAAGTCAGAAAAGAGGTTAAAAAGATAATAATTTTAATAAATATTCTGCTCATATTAGTTTTTTAAAAATGAATGACAACCATTGTGAATCTTTTATTTAGACTTTATGGGCTATTTCTATTAATTTAGAAATAACATCTAAGACTGTTTTGGCTTTCTCTGCAAGACCAAAAAACTCATACATTTTTGGAGAGAGTTCTTTTTGAAGTATATTATGTTCTTCCTGATTTAAATTCTCAAAATCTCTAATCCAATCTTCAAAATATCTTCGCCCACACTCAGTATAACAGCTTGCATTATATTTAGTGAAACCTTCAGACTCTAAATATTGTTCTGCAACTCTATATTTATCATGGCTATATTCCTTCCCAAATAATTCTTTTAAATCTCTTCTCATATCTCCACCAAATGGAGTATCTGTTTTCCCTCGAGTTTCGAGATATATTTTAAACAATATTAGATGGATATATAAGTCACGTGTTTCAATTATTTTTAAAATTTTATTCATTCTTTCATTTGAAATTTATCGTTTATTTAGACTTTGATGCTGTAATACTGAAAGTGTTACAATCTTTTTAAATGCAGCATAAAAGTACCAAATGTATTATCATCATCTTTAGGATAAAAGGTTAGATGAAGTACATCTTCGCTAATTAGTTCCGCAAATGCATAACCAGTTTGCAACTGTTCATTAGGGTCTTCTCTTGTTTGGAGTATAATATTATGTCTTTCATCATCAGGGTCTATACCCGCAGCCCAATTCCCAGTAATTGTTACCCAAATTTCACAACCGCCATCACCGTCTCCTCCCCAGTATTCTAATTCAACGTTACCTGTTTCAAAAAAGGTATAAGAACGCATTAAACTACATTCGTCCTGACTTAGGTTTTCTTCACCATCTTTTATGTAAAACCTTTTAGTGTACTGCCATTTACCTGCTAATAATTCTTCTAAATCGGCTTTACCCTCCGTCTCAATTTTTGTTTCATCTTTAGAGCAAGAAAATAGAAATAAAATAATAGCTGAAATTAATAAGTATTTAGTCATATTTAGGTTGATTTTAATCGTTATTTAGACTTTAATCCTTTGTATAATCCATGAGGAGAGAAAATCAACTCATGACTACCATAATGGTAAATTTCTCTCTTTCTTCTTCCAAAGCTACCTGAATCATAATTTTCAGTTATAATACTGTCGGGTTGTCCTATTTTTTTAACCACTTGTTCCTTTGTCATCGGATAGGAAATATCATTTTCAATAATGTACTCCTTGCTCTTCTTTTCTCTTTGACAGGATAAACAAATAATTGAAAACATCAAGATAGAAATCATTCTTCTCATCGTTTATGTAGACTTTAGTGTTATCCGTGAAAAAAAATTAATTTCCTTAAATCATGGATTAGAGCTAATTCTCTACCTGTGAATTTTTGCTCATGTTCAAGAAGGTTAAGTTCAAACAAGCCCTTACAATTTTACTTAGCCTTAGTTTGTCCAAAATTTCAATAAATTCTAATGTTGTAATTGATATCAACTTTATACAATTGTGTAATATGACTTATAATAAAGGGAGTATTAGCAAGATAGTAAAAAAGAAAACTATTTTTTACAGAAATACGTAACACTAAGAGATAGTTTTATGGTGTTTTTAACACTAAATGTTGATAATTGGCGTTATATATGTATAACAAAATAAAGGATTGGGGTGTCCCCGGTCGAGCAATAGCCAAACATTCGTGTTTGGCTATTGCTTTTATGGAAATATTTTCAACCCATATCTTTTACCGGATCAAGATCCCTAATTTCAACTAATTAAATTTTTTTATTATGACAAAAAAGAAAAATGAAATTAAGCCATATCAACGGTTATTAAAGCAAATAAAGTTTGAGAAAGCACGAGAGGAATATACTGACCGTGAAATTAAAATGGAAACACTTTTCTCAAATAAGGTTTTATTTGAAGCAACCATAAGAAATGGAAAAAATATTTATATTATAACGGTAATTGTTGTGATATGGATAATATTCTCTTTGGTAGGTTTATTATTAATAACAATGGGTATTATTTAAAAATATTTGTAGAAACAAAAATCTCAATAGAAAACAATGTATTACTGAGTTTATATGCCCCACCTTGGGCTATATTTTGTTAATCTATGACTTTCTAAGGATCAAGATTAAAACTTGTGTGTGAATTAGTATTATAGTTTGATCTTTGTAAAAAAACTTTGGATTTATCACTAGACCTTTTAAAATTAGTATTACCTGAATTATTAGTAAG
>CAYNLI010000033.1:0-23505 GCA_964398035.1 uncultured Flavobacteriaceae bacterium
AGGAAAGTTGAACAATGAAAGTAAACGCCAAAGTCCAAAATATTAATTATAACGTTGGGGCTAAGATTTGACCGCCCTACTCATCCGGCACTTGCGGTTTAATTTTAGCCCGTGTTGTGCTACGTTAAAAAAGAAAAAGCAGCGATGCAAATTAATGAGGAACGAATTAAAATTATACATAATGAGAGAATTGAAATTTAGAGCATTTTACCCAACAGATAAGCAAATGATTGATTGGAATACACTTCATCAATCTGCTTGGAATACATTCAGAGGCGACACGCCTTTAAGTTTGATTTACGAGATATTAGTTACTAGAAGAAATGAATTTGAAGTGATGCAATTTACTGGTTTAAAAGACAAAAATGGAAAAGAGGTGTACGATGGAGACATTTTAAAGTCTTTACACTTTATAGAAGCAAACAAAAAGAAACATTATTTATATCATAAAGTTGGATGGTGCGAAAGATTAACAGGATGGCAGGCTGTATCAGCTAAGCAGGACGGAACAGAACCAAATGGAAATCCTCAACTATGGGTGTATTTTAAAAATACGGAATTTGTGGTATATGGGAATATACACGAAAATCCAGAGCTTTTAAGTGCTTAATTGTTTATACACTCGTGTATGAAAAGTAAAGTACCCGTACAACCGCAACCGAGGGGAGGCTTTTTATTTTTTTATGGAGTACAACACCTAAATATAAACTCATTCACACCTAAACCCCTATGAGCCATAGAAACAAACTTTTAAAAAGGCTTAAAACTGACACTTTTCTTAAAAAAATTAATAATGAAAGTATCAGAAAAGACATTATCTATACCATACTAAGTTGTGTAGATAAGAGAGTTTTTAATAAAATAACCCAAAATGAAATGACTAAATTGTGCGGGGTGTCATTGGCTACAATAAAAAGATTTGAAAGTTTAAAGTGTGAAAGTTTGGAGTTGTATTTGTTGTACATTCATTTCTTGGCCGATCTACCAAACAAGAAAAAAATTAAGATTCCAAATTGGGTATAATTTTAAACACCAATGATTACATTAAAATTAACAGAAACCCGTAGAAATATAACACTAGAAGGATGTATATTACACGCCCTCTCCCACTTTATTAACCTTAAACACATTTTAAAAATGAAAACCATTATCACAACCTTACTGGTATTATTAATATTTATACCCACTATAGCACAACAACGTATCGCTAAAGTTCAAAAAATAAACGGTGTAGAAGTATACATAATGGCAGAACCTTTAAGAGAATATGAAGTGGTCATAGGAAAAGGAAATTCTATAAAATGGAGTAGTTTTATTACTGGAGGTCTTTTAAATGAGAGTGTGGCCACCAAAGTAACATCCTTTGTAAACAAAATAAAGAAGAAGTCCGCCTCAGAAAACATAGATATGGATGCTATTATCTACACTAACGGGAAAAAAATAGTGGCCATAAAATTCACAAAAGAAGCAACTGATAACAATGATAGGATTGCAGAAGTACAAAAATTGAACGGCTATCCTGTTTTTGTGCTCAACGAACCCATTTTGGATTATAGCGTGGAAAAAGACAAGGGACCGGGCATGAAATGGAAATCATTTTTAACAGCAGGCCTTATAAATAATAGTATAGAACAGGATATTGACAAGTATGCAAAAAGATTTTCAAAGCACTTTAGAAAAGGAAACATCAACGCAATACAATATACGAACGGCAAACACGCTATTGGTATATTTTTAAAACAATAATTATTTCTAAAAATAATCTAAACCCCGTTCATTCGGGGTTTTTAATTCCCACATTATAAACTTCTCCAATTTCAAGTAAAAACGCTAAGGTTTCGTTGGTATGCAATATTTTTTTGTTGCGGGCTTCAACAAAAGACAATCCCCTACACCTCATAATTATTTTAATGATTTTTTTTCTGAACACATGGGTACTCAAATAAGGTATTTTAGCCTCTAACTGGTATCTAATTAATCTAGTGGGTATTTCAACAGTTTTACCATAATCCCCCAACGGTTCGCCTATTTTTTCCAATAGCTTCACCACCTCTACACTCTTTAAATATTTTATGGGAACAGCATTGGTATAAGAAATGTTTCTATGTTCTGCAATTATGGTATTAATGTATTTAGAGAATTCTCTGCGCCCAAACGGTTTTAGATTTTGAAACAGTTTAGATTTTGTGGTACGATAAGAGATATAGGAAAAGGATTTTGGCATAATTGGTATTTTATTTGGTCCATGCATTGCATGGTTTGTTATTTTAAAGCAATATGCTCTATGGTATAGGCAACTTCCTACAAAACTAAAGTAAAAAAGTTAATCTACACAACCAAAAGTTAACCTATCCTACCATAAATCTACAAACACGACCCAAAACCTCCTTATACTCTACCCCCTTATGCCCATAAGTGCAATATTTGTTCACCTAATGGTGAATTGGTATTGCTATTTTAAAAACAACCAAGATGCTTGATAAAAACATCTTGGTTTCCTTTTCCCATCAAAAACGATCATTGAAATCTTGATGGAATACAACGTAAACACATCGCTAGAGCGAAACATTTTACCCGGCAATCAATATGATAAATATTTTGATACGTCTTGGTGCAAAATAATGTATTTAGGTAGGGGAGACACTTCATTAACAATGAAAAAAATGAAAGTGTGGTCAGAAAAATACGCCCACCATACCCAAAAACTGGCGTTAAAGGAGTTTAGCAACAAATCCCTGCCACAATTAATTACGGACATTCATAAATTTTTATTTTGGCATATTCAATACAATCAAGATGCGGAGGAGCAAAATTTAAAAAGTCCAGGTTGTGCATGGTCCAGTAGAAAAGAGGGTTTTGATTGTAAGGGGTACAGCATATTTGCAAGTTCTATACTCCAAAACCTAGGAATTAAGCACTATTTAAGAAGGGTTCGGCAACCAAACATACTATGGCCACATAGCGGAACCAATCCCAAATTATGGTCACACGTATACGTCATTGTTCCATTAGATCAAAAGAGTTTAAAAATATCATCTAAAGCAGATTATCTGGTAATAGATGCAACAATTGCAAGCAACAATGAAGTTGCTTTCATAGATAGCAGAGAGTTAAAAATGAGCAACGTTTCTTTAAAACATTACGGATTAGCTGGGGCAAGCGGACTTAATGCCTGCTCATGCCATAAAAAACCACAAAGAAAAAACTATACTACCAAGGATATATTTACAAAATTACGCACAGCACCAAGAGAAGCAAGAGAAGCAAGAGAAGCCTTCTTTCGCACCGCACCAAGAGAAGCAAGAGAAGCCTTAAGAGGCGCAAGCCCACAAGAACAACAATTGTTTCAACAGGCGTATGCCAATTTTACGGCATATCTACAAAAACTGGTGCAAAACGGGATGCCAGTTTCCATGGCCAATTTAGCGGCCACTAGACTTAAAAAGTTTATACAGGCAGGTGTAGAGCCAACAATGAAAGATTTGTTTGCTGTTCCCGCAACAAAAAGTCAATTGAACGGATTGGGTATACCTGGACAATTCACAGCCCCATTATTAACAAATATAAATCAATTGCCCTTTAGCAGTAGCGTAAGGAGAGGCACAGGCAACATAGGGAAAAAATTTAATCTAGGGCCTATAAGCACTGCCTTATCCGTAGTAACAAGCATTATTCCAAAAGAAATATATGATAAAACCTTTGGGGCATTGTTCGCAAATGGTTTTAATTTTAAATGTTGGGGAGCCACTTGGAACCCAGATAAGGCACAAAGGAGATTTGAAGAATGGTCCCCAAAAATATTGCAACGAGCGCAACAGGTAATCAACAGCCCTATTCAATTATTTACAAAAGCAGTAAATGATTATTGGGTATGGTTCTATTCTATAGAAGCCCCTGGCAGGGATTGGTTGGCAACATCCGCAAAACATTGTACCAAAGATGGCCTTGGTTTGTTAATGGGATCATTAGATGGTTTAAGGAGAACCATAGCCCCTGAATTTACCAATACGGCAAAAGCACACGGATATTTACTTAAGTCCGCCACTTCAACTAAAAAAACATACGGTCCAGATAGCGCAGGCCGTCATAGATTAACAATAAATGTAGAGCAATTTCGCATAGAAAAAGACCCTAACGCACAGACCAATATAACCAATGGGTTTATAAAAGTAAATTCCGGTTCATTTGTAGACGGGGCTGGCAATCTAAACTTAGACAATAAAAAAGACATTCCAAAAACCACGGATCAAGCGGGTTTTGGACTTATAGCAGGCGTGGCAATTGCTGCAATTGCTGCAGGCACTTATATATACACAAACGATTCTCAAACAAAAAAAAAGCAAATTAATAATTAAATCACATTTAAAATGGGACAAGTAGTCACAGTAAAAAAAGCAAAAACACCTGTTACAAACATAGCAACAGGTGCATTAGGGGCAATGGCCTCTAAAACCGTTGCGCCATTTATTCCAGGAGGAGCCTATGGAAAAGTAGCCTTAGCGGTTGGTTTTGGGGTTTTAGCAGCGATAATACCAAACAAAAACGGAAAAGCAGCAGCAATGGGCGCTGGTATAATTCAATTAACAGAAGCTGCATCAGAAATTGCAGCCCCTGTAGTGTCTAAATGGGCAGATAGTGGAGAAACCAATAAATTGAAAGAGTTGGTAAAGAAAACGGTTGGGTTGGCAGCCCCTGACACTTCTTATATAGAAGAATTGATTGCCCTAGACAGACAGCTTGCACCTGTTTACCCAGATGCATCAGCACCTGTTTCCCCAGATGCATCAGCAGCTATTGAAACAGATACTGCCCTAGGAGCATAAAAAATATCAAAATTTTAAGAAAAGTAAAATACCAAGGGGACAATCCCCACTCACCAAATAAAACATCTAAAAACAAAAAAAAGATGAACAACGTAGCAGGACACTTAACTGTCCTATCATTTATCCTAAGCATTCAAAGCAGATTTTCAGCATCATTGGCCGCATTGATTGGGCCAGTATTAAAAATTGTTTTAAATCCTGTTGATTTGTATATCAAAAAAGATATTACATCCGCATCCTCTAGTTTTCCATTGTTGGATGCAAACACCAAACAACTACGTGGAGTAGTTTCATTTAATGCCAACGGAAGATTGGCACAAAACAGGGCTGTTGTTTTCAATAAAATATTTATTGGGTACCAGACCGATGCCGCCGCAGGTAAAGAAGGTGAATTAGTGTACAACAAAGCAGCCATAGGCGCATTATACAATGCAGATTTAATTATCAGTCAAGATGGTAGGGAAGTATTGAGACAAAATATTTCTTCCTTAATGAATTTGGGCACACCGCAAGCTATAGATGACAATTATGCAACTCTGGAAAATCTACGCTATTTGGTAGATGATCAAGATGTAGAAATTGATTTGGAGTTTGCCAATGGTGTAAGTATGCCAGCCTCTGGTGTAGCATACCAATATCTTTTTGTGAAAATAAAAGGATACGAAACCCAAAGAAAATCTTTAAAATAAAATTTCTTCATAGTGTTATCAAAAAAGCCTTGCCTAACCTAAGGCAAGGCTTTTTTAATTCAATTAATCTTTAATACAATCCCATGGGAAATTATAAGCACAAAACAATATCACTTACCATTAAAAACACAGAAAAAATTGCAGAGGGACAATTGCGTTTGCCTGCAGGAACTTGTATAGGAGTGGTCGCAGAAAATGACGGCAATGGTAATTCTAGCCCGATCAACCTATCCATACAAGATGGAGGAAATGAAGTTGTAGAAACAATGAACTACAAATTTTTGAAAAAAACATCTGGTGGCAGATGGACGGACAGCGTTATGCCTATAGAATTTCAATGTGATATGACTATAGACGTTAAAATATCTACCGTTACAGCCGTAACAGCAGACACAACAATAGATGTATTGTTCATAATTAAGAAAGGAAACTATTAAAATGTTTTTACCAATAGGAGTTACCACATACAAATATTTACGTGAAAATGACCCGCAGTTTGATGCTATGGGCATGTTGGGGCCAACATTCACAAATAAGGGAGATACAATTGTTTTTGTAAACGATGAAGAAGTCTACCCAGAAGATAGTTTTACGACCCCAGAAAATGTAATACAGCAAGGTAATTTCAATATTCAATTTGCTGAAAAATCTGCCCCGGCAGACAAAAATAGATTAATGGTAAAATACACCAAAGTAATAGGCGTGTACGATCTTCTTAAAAAGGAAATCATAAATGCCACACCTTGTAATTCTAATTAACCATATCCCCACAATATGACAACAGATAAATCAAATGAAAGCATAAAAGAGGCAATTGCATCTTGGGAAGCTTATTTAAAAAAGAACCCCAATAATTTTTTAAAAATAAAAGATGTTGAAAAAAACGCAATTCTTACAGGCCACAACCTTAAGAACAAAGCATTTTTTCAATGGGCAGATATTTTAGAAAAATATGAGGATTTATCTTCTTGGTTCAATGATTTGATGATTAAGAAAAATCTATCGGTCATAGTTGTGGAGTTTAAAAGGCTCAACGGCACCAGTAGCCGTTATGATGCTTTTATGGAAACAAGAAAATATGATGTTTCCTTAGTGTTACAAGAATTAAAGAACAGAAGTACCGCAAAAGTATTGTCCACTACCACAAATATACAACCAATGGAAAGTAAACCCGCACAGCCATTTACCCCAACAGTATTGCCAGCCCCAACCCATAATACAAATGGGTATGAAGCCGCAGTAATGCAAAATATGGGAGGTTTAGGAGGCGCAGGCATGGCCGCAGGCATGGGGTTTAGGGAATTGGTGACATTGGAAAAAAAGGCAGAGCAATCAGATTTCTATAAAGATAGGGTTGCTAAACTGGAAAAAGAAAATGCCATTTTTATTATTGATAATAGAGAGCTTCAAGCCAAGGTTAGTATTGCAGAAAAGGAAAAGAACATTGCTATTAAAGAAGCGAAACAGGAGGCTAAAAATTGGAGCGACCCAGAGAATGTAAAAGCATTAATAGATAGTGTTGGCCCAATAATGGCAACTGTAATGGAAACCAGAAGCCCTGCAGTAACCTCAGAATTGGGGATGGGAGCAGTTAGCAATCTTTCTGAAATAAAACAAAACTTCATTAAGTACATGAATGAAGATGATTGTACAGATGCACAAATGAAAGTGCTTGAAGATTTATTGGTACTAATGATAACTAATGATGGCTATGAGGAACAACTAAGAACATTGGTAAGTAAGACAAATGGGGCTGTCTAAAACAATTGTGGTAAAATCCACAGGTTCTGCAATGGCAGATATGAAAAGGGAAACTTGCCTAAACGCAGTAAACGCCCTTAGTGATAAAGAAATATCCAATTTATTAAAACTGGTAAAAAGCGAAAAGATAAAAGGGTATTTGAACAATGATATAAAAATCAAATTATTGATTGGACTATGAAAAAAGCAACAATAAAAAAAGGTAAAGGGATATTGTCCCAAATAGGAAATACTATAAAGCAAAACCCAAAAACCACCATGTATGTTGGAGGTGCTTTGTTGACCCTCTATTTATTGCCAAAAGCTATTAGAAATGTAAAAGAAGCCTTGGATTTTGGAAAAGACCCAAATGCTGGTGGTGGCAATCCAGACCCTAACGCAAGCACCACCATTCCAAAAGGTGCCTCAATAACAAAAAACCAAGCACAAAATATTGCGGCTGCATTGCACCAAGCTATGGTAGTTTGGAACGGCACGGATGAAGATAAAATTTTCCAATTATTAAAAGGGAAAAACCAAAAAGACTACGCAATGATTAGTCAGGCATTTAGTAAACCTAGATATGATGATTTTGGAGATGCTTATTGGCCATTTCCACAACAACCACTTTCCTATTGGTTGAATTCAGAGCTTAATGATAAAGAGCTTATAAAATTAGGAGAAGTTATACCAGGAGTATTTTAAAAACAATTTTAAAGAAAAAAATCATGGAAAAAATAAGCTACAGAAACTACTTAATACTTAAAGAAAAAATCAAAAATAAACATCTAGGAAGTTTTTCTAATAATATAACTAAAGAAAAAATAAGCTACAGAACCTACTTAATACTTAAAGAAAAAATCAAAAATAAACATCTAGGAAGTTTTTCTAACAATATAACTAAAGAAAAACTCATGGATAAGATAGGGTTAGAACAATATTTAATGCAAAACAAGCATAGGGGAAATTTTGATAACAAAAAATTCAGTTGTTTTTGTGACAACCCAAAAATAACTAACCACACAATAAAAACCGAAACACCTGCACCTTCAAAATCTGAATTGCCACATTCTCAAATATTAGATACGGTGCAAAGCTTTTCCCCATCCGCTACGGTCACGGGAATAGCAGACGTGTTGGCAGATACAGAAATAATCAATGATCAAGTGGTATCAACAAATACCCGCAGCCCATCAGTAATTAACACACCTTCCAATTTGGCTACAGTAGAAACCCCAAAATTTAAACTTGGTGGAAATTGGATTTTTGGATTATTGGCATTGGGAACTGTAATTGCATTGGCAAAAAAAAGCAATCCAAAAACAGTAACGATTTAAAAACGCATCCTATGAACTATAGAGGTAAAGTATTTGACCAATATGGCCAACCATTGATAGCGGCGCACATAACAACTCTTTTTGAACCAAAAAGAGGAGTAATAACTGATTTTGATGGGGTTTTTGTTATTGGCGATGCAAGGGTAGAAGAATCATGGCAAGTGAGTTATTTGGGTTTTAAAACCCAAATATTTACTATGAAAAGAAACGTAAACAATGGCAACTTTGTATTAAAAGAAGATGCCTATGTCTTGGAAGAATTTGTTGGCTACCCAACCAAACCTGTTGCAGATGTAATATTACCAACCGACCCTTTTAAATTACCAAATTTTGGCAACCAGTTTCAAAATTTAATAGACAAACAACCGCAAAGACCTATTAAAAAGGGTTTTTGGCAAACCTTAAAGGATAATCCCATTTTAGCAGTTGGCGTAGGATTGGTTACAGCCCTTGGGGTTGGTGCATTAATGGCGCAAGCTGGAAAAATAAGTGATAGGGCAGAGCAAAAAAGATTGGCGTTGGCTAAATAAAATTCTAGATCCAACATCATTAAAAATAAAGATACTGCAGAAACAATATGTTGATATTTAAAAACAAATTACCTGTTAACAATAGAGTGGCCATAATCAATAAGATTAAGGGTATTGCTCTAACATTGGGTATTGACCCAAATTGGTTAATGGCGGTCATCAACTTTGAAACTGCTGGTACTTTCTCCCCAAGCATTCAAAACAGTTATACTAAAGCAACGGGTTTAATACAATTTATGCCCACAACAGCATTGGGGCTAAATACAACGGTATCTACATTAAAAGAAATGGACTTTTTCCATCAATTAGACTATGTAGAACGGTATTACCGTCCGTACAAGTCAAAAATTAAAAGTTTTGTAGACCTATATTTAGCCACTTTTTTTCCTGTTGCAATTGGTAAACCAAATAATTGGGTATTGCGTGCCAATGGCATTACTGCCCAAAAAATAGCCGAACAAAATCCCATTTTTAATGATGGGGGAAAAGTAACGGTCGGCAAAATAAAACGTGTCATTTTAAGCCGCATCCCTGCCCAATATGTACAGCATATAGTAAAACAGAACAAAAGCATTTTAGGGGTTCTTTTTTTCTTTGCAATTAGCTATGGCATTTATAAATATGCTAAAAATTAATAAGATGATAGGAGTAGTAAGAAAAAATCCAGACAGAACCCTTTTTATAAAAAAAGGACAACTGATTTTAAAATCCAAAGGAAATATAAATCAAGGAGGTTCAGAAAAAAACGATTGGGTAATGGGGCCTCAAGGCAGTAATATTTTGGCAGGCTTTTCTAAATATAAAGGAGGAGATACCACAAATCCAAATAATTATGATACACCCGATTATGTTCAAAGAGACAATTATCCAGATATATAAAATTATGAAAAGACTATTATTTACAATATTGGCAATACTGGCATTTGTAGCCTGTTCATCCGCACAGGACCAAAGGGCAAAAACATTTAAGTATGGCATCAAGGTATTGGGAAGTACAACTATTTCCAGTATACCAGGAACATCAAATTTAATGGTGTTGAATGATAATGGCTATTCAATGGAAATAAGCCTAGCCGATCTAATTTCACAATTAAACTTGGCAACAGGTAATCTTACACAAGAGGAAGTTGAAGATATTATTGGCCCTGCTTTGGAAAATGGCAACCATACAGGCGCAACCTTTGTATATAATGATAACGGTGCTGGTGTAGGTACAATAGATGCCAACATCACAGGAGGAAGCGTAACCTTGGATGCATCCATATTAAATGGCTCTACCAATGGCGTGGAGAACAATGCAATATATGATAGGTTTTTAACTACAGTAAATGAAGCTGCAACCAGCCCAGAAGAATCAGTTTTTTGGAGAGGAACCAAGGCGGAGTTTTATTCTGAATATGGCAACCCACCAACTGGCTTGCAGGATTATTTCTATGTTATAACGGACAGTATACCCCCCACCCCTGTAGGTGGTGGTGATATGTTACGATCTAATTATGATGCCGATAATAACAATGTAGTAGACAATGCCGAGCAATTAAATGGACAAGCACCGTCCTTTTATCTTGACAATACAGACATACAATTAAACGAAACACAGGTAGATGCCTTTGTGGCCAACAATGGATATGTGTCCGCAACTGAAGGAATATTTACACCTACCGTTGTTGCGTTGACATCAGGGGGGTACACCTCTGCTTCTTCAACAGGATATTACACTAAGGTTGGCAAAATGGTCAGTTTTCAAATAGCGATTATTGGGATAAACGATTCCGGAACGCCAACAGGAACCTTTGCAATAGGAAATTTGCCATTTAACGCTAAAGGCGGTGGACAATGGAATTATTGCAATGTTTTAGCTTCTAATTTTGGGTTGAATTTTTACAGCATAATTGGGGAAATAAACAGCAGCAATATCTACATCTATTATCAATCAGGTTTAGATAGTTCACATAGCAGTGTTGGCGCACTTAATTTATCCTTATCCAACGCTACATTAAGAATTTCAGGAACATATATAACTAACTAACAAGATGAAAAAGACACTATTATACACAGCATTGTTCATTGGCTTTATTGCCGAAGCACAAATAATAATGCCCGTTGGTGGCACAAACTCATTTGCAAACACAGATGGTCAACAATTAACATTGGTTGGTGATGTTCTTACTTTAGAAAACTCTACCACAGTAGATTTAACTCCTTATTTAGATAACACAGATGGCCAAACGGTCACAGACTTTAGTTTGTTTGGCAATACATTGAGTATTACCCTAAGTGGTGGCAACACGGTTAATGTGGATTTAAGTGGGATTTCTGGTGGTGGTGGAACAGATGACCAAACCGCTCCAGAAGTAGTTTTTACACCAAACGGAAGTATTTCATCTACCAATGTGCAAACTGCAATACAAGAGGTTAGAAATGAGTCAGTACCCATGACAGGTTCGCAAAATATAAGCGGTGTAAAGTTCTTTACAGACGGTATTGCATTAGGGAATGGAATTGCAAGTGGGTCAGGTATCTTGTTTAGCAAAAACAATGTAATAAATCAAAGTGCAACATCAGGAGGCACATTTGGCAAATTGTATTTAGATAATAGCAATCGGTGGAATTTTCTGCAACAAGGAAATTATTCTACGAGTTTTGATTTTAATGCTACAGCACATAGAATTGTTACTTGGCAAGATAAAGCGGGTACAGTTGCGTATTTATCAGATACAAGTACTTTAAACAACACTACAACTTCAACGGCTACAGACGAAGCTGCAACGGCTAATGTTGCTAAAGTTCTGCAAGACCAGATTAATGGACTAAGTGTTGGTGCGGGAAATCCAAATATCACAATAGTTACAACAACTGCTGAAATCGCAGCTGCCGGTGTGAGTGCCAATATTGAGTTTAGAACAATAGTGCATATGGATGGTGATTTCACGCCACCAGCCAATCAGCACTGGTATTTCACAACAGGTTCAATAGACCCAGACACCTTCTTGTTAGACCCAAACGGAGCTACTTTCCATCGAAATGGCACTAATTTAATGATAGACTTTTCAAACGCTACGGTTGCTAATCCCAATATAACAGGGAATGTTTTGTTATCGGAAAATATTGTTTATGCTTCAAATTTTGGAGCGGATGATACGGATTCTAATGCAATAGATAATACAAGAATTATCCAAAATGCCTTGCACATTGTTAATCAAAATTCCGCGCACTTAATTTTTAATAAAGTGACTGATGGCGTCTATCATAAAGACACATATGAGGCAGCATACGGCTCTCCATTTTTTCCAACTATTACAAATACAGATTTATGGCTGATTGGTAACAGTTATGACAATGTAACAATAGAAGTTGCTGGTAACGTGGAAATAAAGAGTAACCCGTCTGCTACTTCGACAAGCAATATATTTCATATGTATAACACTCGTGGCTCATATATCACAGGCGGAACAATAAGAGGTGACCGCTATACGCATTATTACGATATGCAGATTGAGATTAACGTGGGAGCTTCAAGTGCTGGAAATGTCCGATTGCGAATTATTGAACATCCAGATTTTCAGGATAATATTACAGAAAAAGAAATTAATGAATTAATAGCCCTTACAAGTTCTAATTTAACGACCAATACAAATGAAGTTATTGATTACGTAAATAATAATGCTGCATTTTCAGACTGGTCTGCCAGCAATGGAGAAACGCTTGGAGAGATAGAATTGAGAGGGCCAGCAGGGCAATATTCCAGCGTATTTTTTACAGATGAATCGAGTGGCGCAGGGGTAACTTATGATATTTCGCGTCTTTATGAGTGGGGACACGGAATAACATTCGGCTCTAACACAATTGATTGCTGGGTAAGTAACATGCACATTACTGAATTTCACGGAGATGGTGTGTCAAGATCAAGTCAAGGCAATGGCACTCCTGGTATTCGCTATGAACACTTGTCCCAAGGCTTTATAGATGATTCAGGAACTATAGATGCTGGGAATACGGATTATTATTATTTAACATCCCCAAGAAATTTGCCTAGTCCCGAAAAACATTTTTCTTTTGCTGCTAATTCAGAAGCTTCTGTTGATTTAACGTGGTACAGATATTGGATGGTGTATTACGACGCAGCTGGCAATTTTTTGGCAAAATCTCCACAATTAACGCCTTATGAAATATACACATATCCATTAGCTTATGAAAAGTACAGAATACTTGTAGACAACAACGGAACTAAAATTAATAATTTTAATTATTTTGTTAATGCTCAGAGCGTATCTTTTGGCGGTGGTGTTAAAAATTCAAAATTCACCTTTAATCGTAGGCATAATATTACTAATCCTCCGCCTGGATCTAAAATAACAGGAAATACATTTCAAAATGTTGGAGGTGTTGAACCTGAAAGTTCTTTGAACATTGAAGATTATCAAAAAAGAGCCATCGGCTACACTATTGAAAATAATACTTTTGAAAATACAACAGCTATAGATATTATTCTAAAAGGCCCTTCTAAAGTTAACATTCTAAACAATAGATTTAAAGCAAAATCATGGGTTTCAAAAACATCGAAATCTGTTGCTATCTCCGGAGCATATTCTCGCGAAACTAGAATAGAGGGTAACTTTTTTGACAACAAATCAATTTCTATTGATTTAGGAACTATTTTTAAAGGCAACAGAACTTACGAATCTGAAATGATTGTGCGTTCTGGTGGTTCTGTAGTCTCTAATAATATCTTTGTCAATACAACGATAGAAGATGGGGCGCCTTCTAATTTCATTTCTCAAGGGGCAGCAGATCCTTCACTCTCATATGTTCAAAACAATCATTTCTTCATCAACAGAGGGTGGGGAAACAGTTCGTTTATTGACGAAAAAAATACGTTGGTGTGGACAAACAACACCTTTGAATTTAACCATACAGCTACACAGCACGGAAATATTAACGATCCTAGTCTTAGGCTAATCAGCTTACAAGGAACAAGTCAAAATTATATTAGAGCGAACAGAACTGTTGAGGGTTTGCCTTATCAAAATGGGAAATATTACAGAAATAGAATCCTTGGAATACAAGCAACACCTTCTTCATATCACCAAGTAGGCTGGGTGCGTTATGCAAATGATATAATAGGAGAGGAATATTCAACCTCATTAATTATAGGAGCTGGATTTCCAAAATCTTTTGAAATAAAAGACACAAAAATTAACGGATGGATGCATTTAAGGTTAAATCAATATGAAACAGATGGTATTGGCGCTTTTGAAACTATAATAATAGATAATGTCGTTATTGATGTACCTGATGAAATCGACGCAAATGAAGGGTATTTAAACAACGCACAATATGGAGGAACACAGTTGCAAAATCTTGTTAGAATAACCAAAGATGCAAATGTTAATATCATTTTTAAAGAAGTAACTTTTAGAAATAACAACTCCGGCACAGGTTTGATGGGCTATTTTGGAAACAGAGGGAGCTTAACTTTTGATAATTGCACATGGGACGTTTCTACTTCACAAGCGATTGATTTTACTAGCTCAGGAAATGAAAGAACAATAGGTGTTTATGCGGGGGCAAATCTTGGGAATGTGACAAATATAAATCCAACAATTTTAAACGAATCAGTTACGTTCACTTATAGAGGCGGGGATACTGGACTTGTTGGTTATGGTGGCAGTGGCGGAACAGATACAGCAGCACAGATAGTTACAAAGCTAGAAACTCTTTCGGGTGTCGCCAGACTAGACGCATCGGCAATACAAAACTTACCAGCTGGTGGGGCGCTAGATGATGATTCTGTAAGTACTGTAAAATTACAAGATAATGCAGTCACGTCAAACAAAATAGCTACGGATGCAGTCACGTCAGACAAAATACTTAACGCCTCTATAAATGGTTCTATTAAAATTCAACCTAATAGTATAACGGAGGGACAATTATCGGATAATTCTGTTGGGAAAGACCAAATGGCGGATAATTCTGTTGGGGTAAATGAAATTGATGATTCCGTCACGGGCTCTCCAAATACTGGCGAGATATTAAGCTGGAACGGAACTAACATCGATTGGGTGTCTAATAATGCAGGCTTAGACTTAACGGCAGATACATTTTTGGATAATTCTACAGGAAATTCTCCAAAATTAGGCGTTGCATGGACTTTTGGTGGAAATGATTATAACACATATTTTGAAGGGGTAAACGGAGGGTCATATTGGGGAATAAATGCGAATGGAATAAATAGAAGTTTAATATTAAGTGCCTCGTCTCTTACGCCTTCAACTACAGGTGTTGTATCGCTTGGAACTCCCAGCACGCGATATAATAAAGGCTGGTTTTCTGCTGGAGTCACAGCAACGGCATTTGATTCAGGCGGAACTACCAGCCAGTTGGTAAGCGGAACAGGTTTGCTGATAACTAACAACTATCTTTCATCACCTAGTATAAGCCAGTATAGTATAAACAGAATATCAGCTTTAGACGAAGGCAACGGAACGGTTAATTTTACAAACGGATCAAGCCTAACATACACCATTGATCCAAACGCCACAATAGCGCATCCAATAGGAACAAGAATATTAGTTAGCAATGAAAATGCAACCACAGTAACATTAACAGAAGGTGCTGGCGTTACTTTAAACGGCTCTAGTTTAATTTTAAACACAGGGCAGGCAGCTTGGTTAATTCATGTTGCTATAGATGAGTGGCTTGTTTTAAAAATAACTGAGGAAGCTGCACCAGCAACTTCGGTAACTGGAACAGCTTTTAATCTTAGTGGGTACTACCAGTACAATTTTAGTTCGGCAAGTTCTGCAACAACTTTCACAATGACAGATATGCAAGACGGCGGTTATGCAGAAGGATTAATAAACACAACTTCTGCCCCTACGGTTACGGGTGCAACACTTCGCCCAAATACATTTGCATGGGTAACAGGAACGGACTTAATTTTACACGTAAAGGACTACAGCGGAACTATAAAATATTGGTTTACAGAATTTTAGAAATATGAAAAAACTATTAATAATTTTATTATTTCCTGTTTTTCTTATCGCCCAAAGAGGTGAGGAAGAGATTCTAATTAGCTATCAGAAAGCACCTGTGCTAGTTACAACCATTCTCATCGATTATGATGACGGCACTGCAGGCAACAGTATTCATGATGCTGCTATAAATAATGGAGGTTTTGAAGCTACAACAGGAAGCATTCCTGCCTTTGTTAATTGGGTGAAAGTTGGGGCAAAAAATTTGGCTGTTCAAACAAATCTTAATTCGCCTAATGGAGCTGGCAATAACGTAATTATAGCACGAGATGGCGGTGGCTTTAGTAGCCCTGGGCAAGACACAGGACATGTCATTGCTTTGGATGATAAATTCTCTGCATCTTATGCATGGCGTGACGCATGGAATTGGGGTGCTGGAAAAACGATAGACGTTACTCTATATTATACTGATACTAATTTAATTGGAGGGGCAAGAACAATTCTATTCTCCTTTAACTCAGCAGATGAAACATCAAATAATACATGGGAAAATGAAACGCTTGCACTCACCGCTGGTGTTGCAGATGCTGCAGCTGTTGGCAAAACTCTCTTTTTTGCATTTGAAGGTAATAATTTAGGGAACAATAGTTTTGCTCGTTTAGACAATGTTTACCTAGACGTAACTCACCTAACAACTCCCTTGCCGTAGCAGTTATTTTAATTTTAAAACAAAAACAAGTAGCGGAAACGCTAAAATTTATATACAACAATAAATTTTTAAGCCATGGAAAATATTTTTACAACAGCATTGATAAATTTAGTACTCGCATTTGTTGGCCTTGCTATTTATAGCCTTTGGGATTTACGAAAAAAAATACGTAATCCAAATTTTAGTTGGAAAGGTTTTAGAGCCGAAAACAAAAACTTTTGGATATGGGCAATTTCCATGCAAATATTATTGGTTTCTTTAATAGCCATTGCCCCAGAAGCTGGGGAATCCATTACGATTTTAACAGGCATGGATTTTAGGAGAACAATGGCATTTGCAACAAGCGGATTAGCATTGTCCCACGCAACTAACATAGGGGTAAAGACAGCCACAAAACAAAAACAATAATATGCAACAAGCACTACAAAATATGGGAGAATTTAAAGTTTGGTTTTTGACAGGAATAGCCGCAATATTTAGTTATGTGCTTCCTCTAATGAGTATGGAAAACACCGTTAATTGGTGGCAAAATGATGAATACCAGGACATAGCCAAATGGGTAATGTTTGCCTCATCCATTGGGTATAGTGCTTATAGTGTATATCTAAAATGGAAACGAAACAAAAATAAGTAATCAATAATTAAATATATATAAAAATGAAAAGTAAATTAAGTAATCTATTATTTCTAATGATGCTGATGCCCTTAGTGATATTAGCACAAGAAACAGAACCAGAAGCCATCACCCAAAGTGCGGGTTTCTTCAAAATTGTATTGGGCTTTTTAGAAGGTGTAGGAGTATATCTATTGGCAGAATCCGGTAAACACCTATTTAGTGGAAATTTTAGTATTTCCACATTTTTTAAGAGCAACATTAAACCTATTATTTGGAGTGTAATCGGAGGCGTTGTGTTGGCGGCAATTTACAGTTTCTTACCTCAAATACTACCCTTTATCCAAACGCAGATTGGAACGGAAGTAAATGTATTGGATTGGAGTGCATTATTGCTAACAGGAGGGTCTATAGGCGCAATCATTAAAGGGCTGACTAAAAAGGAATAACTCTACAAAGGAGCTTTATAGCCACCTAGACCAAATCCCCTAATCAATAGGGGATTTGGAACGGGTTTAAAACTACAACTAAATGAACGGATTAATTCCAATATTTGATAATGGCCACGGTGGCATTATAAATGGTAAGTATCAAACACAAGGGAAGCGCTCCCCTAATTGGGAAAGCGGAATTTTGTACGAAGGTGCATTTAATCGTTGGATAACTAGCGGACTTATGGAGCAAATGGATGCCTATAAATTGCCCTATTATCATATTTCCCCAGAGTTGTGGGATGTTTCATTAAACGCTCGTGTAGCCCGTGCCAATAAAATAACATCCACAAACCCAAACACCTATTTATTGAGCATCCACGCCAACGCAGGAGGCGGCACAGGGATAGAAGGTTTTACAAGTATTGGAGATACTGCCAGCGACCCTATTTGCGAACAATTTTTAACGGATTTGGAATTACCGCCATTGACCGAAACTATGCGTTTTGATAGATATAGTGATGGTGACAGGGACAAAGAAAGAAACTATAGGGTTTTGTCCAAAACCAAAGGCAGGGCAATGTTATTGGAATTAGGGTTTATGGACCACCCAGAAGATTATAAAAAACTTTGGGATGCAGCCCACAGACGAAAATTAATCAAAAGCCTTTTAAGTACAATTGAAAGGATATATCATATAGGATTATAACATTGTTTAAATAAACTCTAAATGGACACTGAGGCATTCATTGTAAGCATATTCATAGGGTTTTGTATTGGAGTTATATTTTGCTTAGTAGCTCAATTAATCATAAAAAAAATAGGATGAAATTTATTTTTAGCGGCATATTAAAAGTAATTACTGGCAACCTCAAAGAAGTATTCATTGGGGCATTAATTGTGTTGGTAGTCCTTCTTTATATATCCAATAAAAAGAATAAAAAAGATAATGAAAGGAATCAAAATAATTACATAGAGGCCTTGCAAGAAAATGTGGACATAGTTACCACTCTAAACCTAGATAAACAGCAATTTGAAAAAACTATTAATTTACGTTTTGACACCTTGGTTTCCCAATTAGATAGTGCAAACATTCAATTAAAAAAAGTACAGCGTGTAGTGGTTCAAAAATTCTACTATAAGGACACCACCCAAAATAAAATGGATTTACAGCCTATTGTAGAGGCTATCCATAAAAGCGTAAAATTAAGCGTTCCATTTATAGACAAAACCCCATGCCTTATTGTCCGTGGTTTGTTAATGTACAATGGCCAATCCCTATCCTTGAACATTCAAGAAAGGGAATTTAAGAGCATAAATGAAGTAGTAAGCCATATTGAACGCAACCAATGGAATCTCCTATTTTTTAAGACTAGGTTATTTGGTAAAAAAGAAATTAAAGTAACGGTGTTCAATCAATGTGGGGAGAGCAAAACCATCATCATAAATAAGACAAAGAAAAATGGCAGAAAAAATAGACTATAAAAGGATAATTTCTACGGCATTGTTAACGGCTACCACCTATGCCATTGTCAATTATTTTTCCCAACCAATTAAAAAAAAGGGTTTGGGGGTAGATATAAAAATGCTGGCACATTTACCACCAAAAGAGCAAGCAAGATTTGCAGATGAAGTCACTATTAAAAACGCAAATAACAATGTTTGGTTGGTTGAGCAATTTTACAACCTAGACCCGAATCACCCAGACATCTATAAAAATATAAATAGAACCAGTATTGGCAATGCGGCATTTTTGGCCGTCTACTCCAATAACCAGGAGATTAAAGCAAAAAGTTTAAAAATATTAGAAAATCTTAAAATCCATGTGTAATGAGTAAAGTATTAAATATAACAATAGGAGTATTGACATTGGGAGGTGCCGCATTTGTATTTGATAGGTATTTGTATGTACCTAAAGTAAGTATAGAATCTATGGACCACTTAAAAAAGACCATTAAATATACGGTTGGGTTTAACAACCCAGTTTATACCTATACCCATACCAACCCGCAATCTTTGTCAGGTATAAGAAATGGCTTTTCAGTTGATTTTAAAAGGGTGTCAGATGATATTGTAGATATAAATCTTTCTAAAAATTTTAAAATAATCAAGCATATTAGAACAATAAACTTTAAAACGCAAAGATGGGAATAGCAAAAAAAATATTGATAGCCGCAGGGATTGGCTTTGGTGCATTAGCATTGTTCACGGGCAAAAAAGCCGTAGAAACAAAAAACGTTGTGGATCAACTAAAAGTGTCTTTAAAATCGGTTAGCAAGTTTCCACAACTTTTTTGGCCAAACATTAGAATTCCAATAGACATAGCGATTAAAAACCCCACAAACACCCCTTTAAATTTACAAACGTCAGGATTGGTAAAGCTGACAAAATTGCTCATTTATAACAAAGAGGGGAAACTTGCAGCAACCGCGCTTCCTAATTTGGACGGCATCACAATCCCCGCTAATAGCGAGGTTATATTTAAAAAAATACCCTTGGAAAGTAGTGTTTCTGGATTGATTAACACCCTTTTAATTGGCAGTACAAACCCAAAGGATTTTAAAATAGTTTCAGAATTTGAAGCTTTTGGCAAAACATTTTTCATTTAAGCCTTACCAAATAAAATACCAAAAAACTACCCAATGAAAACTAAAAACGCAGTAGAACAATTTAACGCACTTCATAATACCCTTGCTACAAAAAAGAAATTAATTGCCTTAAAAAAATTGGCCATCAACCAATTGCAACAAAATGTTGTTCAAAGGCTTGCGGGTTTGATCATTGATTATCCCTTTAGTTTATTTGGGGACAAGGGCATTAATATTATGATAAAGCCAAAGGCCACATGGGAAGCTACCGGCACGGCCTTGGGAGCGCCACAAAATCAAAAAAACAAAACCCTTTCCGCTACTAAAGAAATAAATTCTTTAAAAAGCAAACGCAATAAAACCAAAAAAGGTAGCCGTAGAAGAAATATAATAGTTGCTGAAATCAACAAAAAAGAAGCACTACTAATAAAAGACAGCAAAGGAATCACTATTGGGGTAAAGCCCACCCCTAAAAATAAAGATACTGCAGGTTTAAACGGTGCCGATATAAATAGTTTATGTGGCTTGGAATTTTTACCAGATACCGAACCAGTAAACGGATTGGGCAAACCTGTTTCCCCAGATGATATTTACCAATATGTAACTGACCTTATTATCAACACCATTAAAAAGACCGCTAATTTGCCTTGGCAAAAAAGCTGGTCTAAAAGTGGATTGTCAGATGGTAAAGAGGCCACTAACTATGAAAGTAAAAAAGGATATAGGGGCATCAACTTTTTTCTATTGAATTTTGAAGTAAAGACCGATAAAAACGGGGATGGATATTTGAGCATGATCAATTGGAAAAACCCTTTTTTCCTTACGTTTAAACAAATACAAAAATACAAAGGCAAGCTTAAGAAAGGTGCTAAAGGCCATAGAGTGGTATATTTTACAAAACTGTACGGCCATAGTGAAACGTTGGACAATGGCAATAAATTAGAATTTTACACTTATAGCAAACCAAAATTCCTTTCTTGGATAAAGAGGCACCAATACCAACTTAAAATAATTAAACGTAGTGGATGGAGTGTTGAAAGATTGGCCAACACCTACATTCCTATTTTAAAATATTACAACGTATTCAATGCCCAAGATATTACAGGTATTAAATGGGATAAAATACCAGTAAACGAAAATGCCAACAAATCCCCAAATGACAAAATTGCAATAGCGGAAAGTATTATTGTCAATTATCCAAACCCTCCCAAAATAATGTTTGCTGGGGACCAACCCCATTATAACATTTCTAAAGATACGGTTGTCCAGACCCCAATTGTGGACTTCAAGGACCCACAGAATTATTATAGCGTTCTTTTCCATGAACTGATACATAGTACCGGAGCAAAGAAAAGATTGGATAGACCGTTTGGCCAATCTATGAAGGACCCTAAATATGCAAAAGAAGAATTGGTTGCAGAAATGGGTGCCGTGTTCTTATGTGCGGAAAGTGGAATATTATTTAAAACCTTAAACAATAGTGCTGCATACTTAAAATCTTGGAACGGCAAACTTGTTTCCCACATGAAAGATGACAATCGTTTTTTCTTTAGGGCATCAAGTGCGGCACAGGCTGCAACAGACCATATTTTAGACCGTAATAAAAGTGGGGTTCCAAAATATGTCCGTTCTGTAACCAAAACAAAGAAAAATGTTCCATCAAGCCGTAAAACCGCAACACAAAAGACCAGAAGTGTACAAAAACCCAATAAAGTTGAAATTGGATATAGAATAAAAAGAAAAATAAATAATGGCGGTGGTCAAATAAGCGGGACAGAAGGGATTGTTTACGAGGTTAGCACCTCTGGAAAATCATTCAGGTTAAAAGACACTCACGGTAATAAATCTGCAAAATGGTATCAAACAAGTAATTTTAAGCCAAATGAGATTTTTGCGCCTAGAAAACGGGCTAAAGGTAAGTCCTTGCGGAAATCATCTTTATCTAACGGACACAACAAATTTATAGAAAAAACCACACCTCGCAATAAAGGTTTAGGAAAAACTATAGTACTATACAATGGCAAACCTATTGTCACGGTGCCAAAACCTGCGGAATTTCTTGGGGATAATTCCGCTATGGTTTTGGAAACTGCAAATGTAGATCCTACAACCCCAAAAGTAAAGGTGCCTGCAGCTAACAAAAAAAATGGAGTATTGAGCAGTAATGATTTAATGGCCATGCATTTTGATACGTTGCCATTTACAGGAAAATGGGAAGTCTTTATGCAAAATCCAGCCAAAAACATGAAAATTGCATTTTTTGGAAAACCAAAGAATGGAAAAACTGTTGGTGCTTGTCAATTTGCCAATATGTTGACCAATTTTGGTAACGTTCTATACAATTTTGCAGACCAAGGCATCAATAAAAGCACACAGGATATTTGGAGACTTACAGGCCTACAAAGCAATTCTGGTGCATTTTTAACCGACACCAGAAGTTTAATAGAATTGGAAAAACTTTGTGCTACCGGTGATTATGATTTTGTGTTTATTGATTTAATCAACACCTATATAAAAAGGGACAAATTAAAACCAGTAGAGTTTGAGGATAGATTTATAAAGGCATTCCCAGACATAAGTTTTGTCTATATAATGGAATCTACAAAAAGCGGAGATTTTAGGGGAGATAATGATTGGATGCACCTACCAGATGCAATTGTAGATGTAGCTGACTTTGTAATGAACAATAACGGTCGCTACGGCATGGGAGAATATATTGTTTGGGCAGACGGCCTTAAAAAGAAAAATCCAAAACTTTATAAACAATTGGTTTTGGACAATGAAGAATCCCCAGAAGAAAAATTGGAAGAAGAAATGCAAATCCCTATGGGAGAAGCAATAGTATTAAGATAGTTTTTTAGTTAGTTGGTTAGTTGAAAAGCGGCACTCTAGGGTGCCGCTTTTTAAAAACCCCTAGCATCCTTAATCATCGACTAAAACAAAAAAAGAAAAAGCACATCCATGCTACTAGGGGTAAATCCCTTAGTTATGGGTGTGCTTTATTGTTTTAGTCGAACTACAAATATAAGGATGAAAAAAGAATTTGAGTATCGTTGGCATTTAAAAGATGC
>CAYNLI010000034.1:0-23410 GCA_964398035.1 uncultured Flavobacteriaceae bacterium
AATCGTAGCTCAGATGTAAATAAGCAACTAAGAACAGCACAATACTTATTGAAAACGCTATGGCCAATCCAGCTATATGAATAAAAGAATGAAGCTTGCTTCTTCTAATATTTCTCCAGGCGATTTTAAGATGGTTCTTTATCATGATTCTCGTTTTCTTGTGCTGAACTTGTTTCAGCATCTATTGATATTATTTTATTCCGTTCGTAAACTTTTTACCGGGTTGGCCAATGATGCTTTTAAGGCATGAAAACTGACTGTTAGAACAGCAATCAACATGGCCGATAATCCTGCGATTGCAAACATCCACCATTGCAGATCTATTTTATAGGCAAACTCTTCGAGCCAATAATCCATGGCAAACCAAGCTATTGGCGATGCGATTAAAAATGCGATAACCACCAATTTCAAGAATTCCTTTGACAAGAGATTTACAACCCCCGATACCGAAGCACCCAATACTTTTCTGATCCCTATTTCCCTTTTGCGCTGTAACGTACTATAGGCCGCAAGGCCCAACAACCCCAAACAGGAAATTAGGATGGCCAGAGCGGCAAAACTTAGAAAAAGATTGCCAAACCTTTTATCGCTACGATATTGGCGGTCAAAAAATTCGTCTAAAAAATAATATTCATAGGGTTCGTTCGGCAGAATAGTTTGCCAATTTTCCTTAATGGAAGCCACAGTTTTATTAATATTATGCGGACTTACTTTAACAGCCATGAGGTTTGTTCTATTAGGTTCTATCCGCATAGTTAAAGGTTTAATATTCTGTTGTAACGACTTATAATGAAAGTCTTTGATTACACCTACAATTTGCCCTTCGCGACCCCATTGTTTAAATTTCGCCCCAACCGCATCTTCATAATTGTTATATCCTAGAAGTTTAACAGTCGCTTCATTGACGATTATCGCCTCAGTAGAATCTGTAACAAACAACCTTGAAAACCCTCTGCCTGCACTCATCTTTAATTCAAATTGAGAGATGTAATCAAAATCAACGGAATATATGTTGACATCCGAAATCTGAAAATCACCATTAAAATTCTCGATCTCTGTATACGCTACATTATAATCTCCTCCCGGCATTTTAGAAGCAAGGGTCGTGGACTTCACCCCTGGAAGATTATCAATAGCATGTTTTAAGGAAGTCTGGGCCGGAGAGATATTGGTTTCTAAAATTATGGTCTGTTCTTTATTGAACCCTAATTCCTGATTACGCATAAAATTCGTCTGATGGTATATGATTATCGTACCAATTATTAATACAATGGAAATTGTGAACTGTGCAATAACTAAGCCTTTTCTGAGCAGCATACCTCTAGCACCTCCAGAAAAACTCCCTTTTAATACATGTACTGGCTTAAAAGATGATAAAACTAGCGCAGGATATATACCGGCCAGTAATCCGAGGCCTAACGAAATCAATAATAGCGTTACTACATGAACAGTGTTTGAAAAGATACCTTCGCTTATGGTTTTACCTACCAAATCATTGAAATAAGGCAAAAATATTGTGGTCAAAGCTATAGTCAGAACAAACGAAAAAAGACTTATTACAATAGATTCCCCCAAGAATTGAAAACCCAATTGTGTTCTGGCAGCCCCTATTACCTTCCTAATCCCGACTTCCTTAGCCCGCTCTACCGAACGCGCTGTGGTCAGGTTGATAAAATTGATACAGGCAATCAACAAAATAAAAATGGCCACTATTGAAAATACATATATGTTGTTAATATTCCCACTAACAACTCGTTCGTCTTTACGAGTCGATATAAGATATACATCTTTTAAAGGCTCAAGGACAAGGGTAATAAGCGATTTATGCTTCCGCATGCTTTCACCATTATATCGTTCCATAAAAGCAGGAAACTTTGATTGTAATTCTTTAAAATCAACATTAGGTTGCAACAAAACATATGCAAAAGGTTCAAACCATCCCCAACGGTTATTAAGCCCTTTATCTAAATTTTCAGTAAAAGTGGTCATCGATAAGACCATATCCGCTTTGATATGGGAATTTTCAGGGATATCTTCCATCACTCCGGTCACCTTTGTCAGAAAACCTTTGTCTAATATTTTCAATGATTGGCCTACCGGATCTTGATTCCCAAAATATTTTTTCGCCGTTGTTTGAGAAAGGACAATGCTAAATGGGGTATTTAGAACATTATTCGCATCTCCCTGTAATAAATTAAAATCAAAAACTTTGAAAAAATCAGGGTCGGCAGCTACGGAATTAGATTCTTTGTATTTGATATCATCTTTGCGAACCAACATGTTCATGGGGAGTATTCGAACAGCAGATTCTATTTCTGGAAAATCCTTTTCCAAATTTGGTGGAACCGCCCATGCCGGCATTGCATTTTCACTTTTCCCTGTTGGATTTTCATCATTGGATACCAGCCTGTAAATTCGATCTTCTTTGGTGTGAAAACCATCATAACTTAATTCAAAACCTACATATAATAAAATCAGAAAGCCTGCGGTCAAACCAATGGCCAGGCCAGCAATATTCAAGAATGAAAAACCTCTATGCCTCCACAGGTTTCTTAACGCGATTTTTATATAATTCTTTATCATGATTCTCGTTTTTCTTGTGCTGAACTTGTTTCAGCATCTATTGAAATTATTTTATTCCGTTCGTAAACTTTTTACTGGGTTAGCTGTTGCTGCTTTAACTGCTTGGAAACTTACTGTTAACAATGCAATACAAACAGCAACAAAACCAGCAATGGCAAAAATCCACCCATTGATTTCAATACTATAAGCAAAACTTTGCAACCAGTTTCGCATCATCAACCAAGCAATTGGACTAGCAATCAGAATAGCAATACCTACTAATTTCATAAAATCTTTAGACAGTAATTGTACAATACCTGAAACACTAGACCCTAAAACTTTACGTACTCCAATTTCCTTACGACGTTGTTCTGCGGTGTATGCTGAAAGACCAAATAGGCCTAGACATGAAATGAGAATGGCAAGTAACGCAAATATTTGAGAAAGATTTCCTACTAGCTGCTCGCTTTTAAACCGTGCGTTAAACGCATCATCTACAAATTCATATTCAAAGGGGAAAGCTGGGTTATGCTTTTTCAGTACATTTTCCATAGCGGTTAATATGGTTGACATTTCAGTACTTGCCTTGGTTTTTACATATAAAAACCGTGCATTACCATGATAGTTAAAAAACAATACCGGGTCACTAGAACCATACATATCACCATATAAATAATCTTTTACAACACCTATTACTGTATAATCCTCTTCAATTTTTTTTCCTACTGCGGTACCAGGCCCCATCAGTCTAGCAAAAGATTCTGTAACTAAGAGATTGGTACTATCAGAAGCAACATTGTCACTAAAGCCTCTCCCTTCCACAATTTCCATGCCTGCAGTCTTCAAAAAATTTGAGCTTATATACCTGGTAGAAACCAAAACATCTTCAGTATCTACTCCGCCATCCCATTCCAAACCAGAGGTATTATTACCTCCTGATAAGATTTCAGAATTATTTAAACCTATGTTTTCAATCATACCCGTAGCAATCATATCTTGCTGAATAGGATTGAAATTTTTAATGATATTGCCGTTTACTGGTATTTTAATTAGGTTTTCTCTATCGTACCCTAAATCGCGGCTCTTTACATGTTGCACCTGTTGGTATACGATAATAGTGCTAATGATAAATACTATTGAAATAATGAATTGTGCGGTAACCAAACCCTTTCTAATTATAGTGGCACTACCTCCCTTGCTACGCCCTCCTTTTAGAACTTCTACTGGTTTAAAGGAAGACAAATAAAAGGCAGGATACCACCCAGCTACTACCCCACAAATTAGCGTAACACCAACAAGTGAAAGTAAATGGGTCGCATCGAACAATCGAAGTTCTAATTGTTTCTCAATGAGGATATTGAACTGAGGTATAAGCAGCATCAACAATAGTACGCTTACTAAGGTCGCCAAAGTTGCAGTAATTAAAGCCTCTGCCATAAACTGAGAAATCAATCCCTTTTTACCTGAACCCAATACTTTACGTATACCTACTTCGTTGGCTCTTTTCTCGCTTCTAGCAGTAGAAAGATTCATGAAATTGATACAGGCAATCAATAATATTATAAAGGCAATACCTATAAATAGACGCACATAAACAATTTGTCCACCTACTTTTTTTCCACCCTCAAAATTTGACTTTAGGTGCCAGTCTTTCATTGAATGTAGAAAAGCATATGTTTCTTCATCTTCCGTCTTTGTAGGGAGTATTTTCTTCACTTTTGCATTCACACTTTCAAAATCAACTTCTTGCGAAAGCTCCACAAACGTATCTGAAAAATTATTACCATATTCAGTCATCCATTCTTTATCAGCAGCATACCTTTCAAAAGGAGCTACCCAATCAAAACCATAGGTGACATTATTTGGTAAATCTTTAAAAACCCCTGCAATAGTATAGTTGGTGTCACTGTTTACTCGCAATACTTTACCTAAGGCGGATGTATTTTTTCCATAAAGATGTATGGCTGCCTCTTCAGAAATAATTATAGCATCATAATCTTTAAACGCATTTTCTATACTTCCTTCAACAAGAGAAAGACTGAACATGCTTAAAAAATCTGGGTCAGCAAACCTTCCATATTTACTCAAGGTTTTTTCACCTACTTCAAACAACAAACTTTCACCCGTTGTTCTTGAACTCCTTATTATTTCAGGAATTTCATCTTTCATCACTTGGGCTAAGGGACCTGGAGTAGACTGAAAAAACGTGCGCCACTCTCCTTCATATTGCTGGTTTGTGGGCACATAATACACTTGGTCTTGTTTAGGAAAAACGCTATCAAAACTTACTTCATCTTCTACCCATAACAATATTAGGCTGGTACAAGTAATCCCTATGGCCAACCCAAAAATGTTCAAAAAACTATACCCTTTATTTTTCCAAAGGTTTCTCCAAGCTATTTTAATATAATTTTTTATCATGATGATTGATTTTGATGCTTCGACTACGCTCCGCACAGATTGATGAATAAACTCTCTTTATACCATTGCCCCTATTTCTCTGTTTTTACTTTCAGTTACTACTTGGCCATCAAATAAATTGATGACTCTATGCGCATAATGAGAATCTCTGTCTGAGTGGGTTACCATTACTATAGTAGTGCCTTCTTGATTCAGTTCAGTCAACAGGTTCATTACTTCAATTCCGTTTTTAGAATCCAAGTTTCCTGTAGGTTCATCTGCCAATATTAATTTTGGTTTTGTGACCACAGCCCTAGAAATTGCCACACGCTGTTGTTGACCACCCGATAATTGCTGAGGAAAATGCTTTGCCCTATGGGCGATTTTCATACGCTCCAGAACTTTCATCACCTTTTCTTTACGCTCTGCTTTGTTCATCTTAAGATAGATTAAGGGCAGTTCTACGTTTTCATATACTGTAAGCTCATCAATAAGGTTAAAGCTTTGGAATACAAAACCAAGATTTCCTTTTCGTAGTTGCGTGCGTTGGCTTTCTTTTAAACCAGCAACCTCATGGCCAGCAAATTGGTAGCTCCCTTCTGTAGGATTGTCCAACATCCCAATAATGTTCAATAATGTGGATTTTCCACAACCAGATGGCCCCATAATAGCGACAAATTCTCCCTCCTTTACGTTAAGAGTCACATTGTTCAGAGCCAAGGTTTCTACCTCCTCTGTTCTAAAACTTTTCTTTAAATCTTTAATTTTTATCATGCTTTTAAATATTTACTTCTAAAGACACTGAGCCTATAGAAATGTGATTGATTTTCAATTATTAGTTAGTATAAAGACATCTTGACTACGCTCGATGTGATAGTTTTTTAATAAAAAGGGGACATGCCCTATTTTAATACTATTTTTTCTGCATCTCCAAAGTTATCATAATTGGATGTAATTACTTGTTCCCCAGCCTGTAGACCTTCCAACAACTCATAATGCCTAGAGTTTTGCTTCCCTATACGGATGTTACGTTTTAAAGCTTCATCACCTGAAGCGTTCACAACAAAAATCCATTGTCCACCAGTACTCTGGAAGAAACTTCCTTTTGGCAGTAAAAGCGCATCACTGGATTCTCCCAACTGTAATTTAATATTATAACTCTGTCCAGTTCTTATGGTTTCTGGTTTATTATCTGTAAAAACCAAATCCACTTTAAATCTTCCATTACGGACTTCAGGGTATACTTTACGAACACGCAATGCATATTCTGTTCCATTACGCTCAAAAGACGCAACCAAATCTCTTTTTACTCGATCAATATAATGCTCATCTATATCTGCCTCTATTTTATAATTTGTTAGTACATTAATCTGCCCTATGCGCTCACCCCTAGGAATATTCTGTCCAATTTCTGCATCTAAAAACCCTAATTGCCCATCCGCTGGTGCACGCACATTTAGGTGATCCAAACGTTGATACACCATGGTCAACGTTTTCCTCATACGCGCTAAATCAGTATCCAAACCAGTTAAGGAAGTCTTTCTTAGTTCGTCATCTTGTATGGTCTGTAGTTTTACAATATCGTATTGTTTTTGTGAGAGTTCATAATCCTCTTTAGAAACTAAATAGATTTCTTTAGAAATTAATTCATCATCATACAAAGCTTGGTTCTGTTCAAAATTCCGCTTTAATTTTTGCAGATCATATTCTGCCGTGGCCAAAGATTTTTTACCTTCTACCTGTCTGGAATCAAAAGTCAGTTTTGTAGATCTAAGGTCATTCTGCTTTAATGCCAAATTACTTTCGCTAGCCATAATTTGCTCATAAAGATTCATATTCTCCAACGTTAGAATAATATCCCCTTTTTTGACCATGGTGCCTTCTTCAATCAATTTTTCGGTTACGCGACCACCTTCGTAAGCATCCATATAAATTGTAGTTATTGGAGCCACAAATCCGTTGATGGTAATATAATCATCAAACTTGCCTTGAGTTACTTCCGCTATAGAAAGCTTATCCTTTTCTGTTCTAAAAGTGGCCAGTGAACTCCCAAAGGCCATTTTCCACCCTACAAACAATAGGAGCAATCCAAGGGCGATATACCCATAATGTTTTGGTCGTAATCCTTTTTTCTTTTCTAGTTGTATATCCATTGTAAAATTTAATTAATATTAAAAATAGGCAGTCCTCCATAAAAATCGAGTGTCTTTTCATTGACTTTAAGACGCAACCTAACCTGTAAATTCTCGTTTTGGGAAGATCCAAATAGGTTTTTTGCTTGGAAAAGTTCTAGTGCATTAATCAACCCCCTGTCGTATTTTTTCTGTGCTATGGTAAATGCCAATTCTTGGGATTCCATTTTTTTTGTACTTTGTTCTACCTCCGTTTTTAAAGCGTTATGTTCTTGTACCAATTGTTGAATCAATTTAAAAAGTTCCTGTTCCTGTATGGCCACAGCATTATTTGCACGTTCTAAATTAATCTTCTGTTGTTTTACCCTTGAACGCCCAGACCAACGATTACTAATAGGAATGGTTAAAGAAGCACCAATATATCTAGATTTATTATTCTTTATTTGGTTGTTAAAAGGAACAAGCAACCCTAAGGAATCCACGGTTGTTTCATAATAACCCGTGCCATACCCCGTATAGATAGACAACGATGGTGAAAGCATTCCCCTTGCTACAGCCAATTCTTTCTTGGCTGCCTTTGCTCTAAACTGTTCCGCTTTTAACAAAGGAATAAAACCTTTGGCAGCGCTGTAAACAGAATCCAAGTCCATACTCTTTTCTTCCGCTACAACCATATCCATATCCTCAATAAGAATTATATCCGTAATATCTTCCAAATTCATCTCTTGCAATAAAATAAGTTTTCCACCTGCCAATAGGTTGCTGTTTTGGGTGACCAATAATTGATCTCCCAATAAAGCTGCTTCTGCCTCATACAGATCTGCCCCAGCTTTAAGACCTAATTCTATTTGTTTTTTGACCAAATTATAATTGGCATGGGAAATTTCTGCCTGCTCTATTGAATTGTTCACAAGCCCTTCATAGAATTTAATATCATAATAGGCAGACATTACCCTAAAAGCCAAAAGATATTTTTGTTGTTGTACATCTTCTATTGTTGCCCTATATAAAAACTTTGAAGCCTTAATGGAATTGATTTTCTGAAACCCTTGAAAGATGCCCATAGAGGCATTAAGGGAATAACTATTGGAAAAGAAATCCGACTCAACAATATCATTGGTATTGGGGTCTGTAGAACGACCATAACTAATACTATAATCTGAAGAGCCACTCACAGATGGCAATAGATTTCTAACAGATTGTCGGTACGTTTCTTTTCCAGAATCCTTGTTATATTTAAAGTCCTTGAGCAAAAGATTGTGTTCTAAAGCATAAGAAACACAATCATCCAGGGACCATGTTTTTTGTGCAGAAATCGAAATTGAAATCAGCAAGATGAAAAATAGAACTATATGTTTTTTTATGTGCATATCTTATTATGTGTGCCAAACTGTATTCTATAGTCGTGCCATAAAGTTAATATACTGATAATCAATTAAATATAATTACATGTTTTTAAATACTTTTTTTATCTGTAAAATAATTATACAAATAGTGTCAAAAAATTATACACTTATGCATGCTGAATGATTTCAAATTGTAGCTTTACAATAAGTTAAATAGATATTGATGGTAGATGGTAAAATTTTATTGGTAGATGACAACAAAAGCATCCTGAGTGCTTTAGAGATTCTATTGCAGTTTGAGTATAAAACTGTCAACACCATTTTCAATCCCAACCAAATATCTACTTTCCCAGACTTGGACAGTTATGATATTGTACTTCTAGATATGAATTTTTCAGCTGGTGTGAACACGGGTAATGAAGGGTTATTTTGGCTTAAAGAAATACGAAAAAAAACACCACAGACCTCTGTAATTATGATGACCGCTTACGGAGCTGTTGATTTAGCGGTACAAGCATTAAAAGAAGGAGCGGCAGATTTCATTTTAAAACCATGGAACAATGAAAAGCTCTTGGCTACTGTAAAATCTGCTTATCAATTAAGAAAATCAAAGAAAGAGATCCATCAATTAAAAGAAAAAGAACAGAATTTAAAACAGCATATCAACCAAGATAAAAATTACATTATTGGCAACTCCAAAGCGCTGACTTCTGTATTGAACCTAAGTCGCAAAGTAGCCAAAACAGATGTAAATGTGCTTGTTACTGGTGAAAATGGCACAGGAAAAGAATTAATAGCCAGAGAACTGCATCGTATGTCCAAACGCCAAGGTGAAGTTTTCATCAATGTAGATTTGGGCTCTATCTCTGAAAGTCTTTTTGAAAGTGAACTGTTCGGACATCTTAAAGGGGCTTTTACGGATGCAAAAGAAGACAGGGCTGGTAAATTTGAAGCTGCAAATGGGGGCACTTTATTCTTGGATGAGATTGGCAATCTATCGCTACGAACACAAGCAAAATTATTATCTGCCATTCAGAATAAGACTGTGGTAAGAGTGGGCTCCAACAAACCAATTTCTGTAGATATTCGCCTTATATGCGCTACCAATTGTAATCTGGATAAAATGGTCGCTGATGGTATTTTTCGTGAAGATCTGCTCTACCGCATCAATACCATTCATATAGAAGTGCCTCCATTGCGAGAACGAGAAAAGGATATTTTGCTTTTGGCAGATTTCTACCTCAAAAAATTTGCTTCCAAATATGGAAAACAAGGGCTTAGGATAAATCACATGGCCGAAGAAAAATTAATGGATTACCATTGGCCGGGCAATGTTAGGGAGTTACAGCACACTATGGAAAGAACCGTTATTTTAAGTGAAGGAAACGTTTTAAAACCAATAGATTTTTTACTGAACCCAAAAACTCCCTTGTCCCTGGATATTGGACCGGACACCCTTGAAGAAATGGAGCATTTGATGATTGCCAAAGCATTGGAAAAACATAATGGCAATTATAGTGCGGCTGCAAATCAATTAGGTATATCTAGACAAACCCTATACAATAAAATGCGAAAATAATGGTAAGCAGGCATATTTACTTACAGTTGGTACTGCGTATTTTGTTTATAACAATTTCCGCAGTGGGGCTGGCTTTTTTTTACTTTAATAGGCAGTACCTGGTCTCAACAGCAATGTTGATTGCACTCGTAGTACAGACTGCCTACTTAATTAGATATGTAAACCACACAAATAGAAAAATTGCTTATTTCTTTGATGCTATAAGGAATGAAGATTTTACACTTCGTTTTCCTGAAAAATTAAGTATAAGGTCTTTGGAAGAATTGAACCATAGCTTAAACATGCTAAATGAACAAATACAGAAAATACATTTAAAAAAACAAGAACAAGAGCAGTACTACCAAGAAATTTTAAAACAGGCAAATATTGGAATATTGACCTTCAATGAAAAAGGGCATATTCTTTTTGCCAACCCAACGGTAGAAAAATTATTGAACCACAAACCCCTGAACCATATTAAACAACTGAATCAGGTTGATGAAAAATTATATGCCTTGTTTGCAGCATTAAAACCCTTTGACAGAAAACTTTTTCAATTGACCAATGAGCGAGAAAAAACACAACTTACCATAAAAGCCACATCAATATCCATAGACGACCAATCCTTGTTATTAGTCGTAATACAAGATATTCATAGAGAATTGGATGAGAAAGAAACCGATTCTTGGGTTAGATTAATTCGTGTATTGACACATGAGATCATGAATACCATTACCCCTATAACTTCTATTTCTGAATCTATTTTAAAATATTTTAAGGGTGAGAATGGAGTGGTCTCAATAAATGACTTTACGGAAAATCAAATTAACAGTACCGCAAAAGGTTTAGAGGTCATTAAAGAACAAGGGACAGATTTAATGAGCTTTGTACAATCTTACCGAACACTTTTAAATGTCCCTGATCCAGATAAAGAAATAGTTTCTGCCAAAAAATTATTGGAAAAGGTGAAAATTCTAATGCCCCAAACAGATGCAAGAAATCACATCAAAATTGATGTGCTCATTGAACCAGAGAATCTAGAATTTTTCATTGATGAAAAACAGGTCACCCAGGTTTTAGTGAATCTAAGCAAGAATGCGCTACAATCATTACATCAGCAAGAAAATGGAAAAATTAAAATCATAGCGGGTATTACCAATGAAGGGGAAAAGTATATTGAAGTCTGGGATAATGGTTCCGGTATTTCACCAGAATTGATAAATGAAATTTTTGTACCCTTCTTTACCACAAAAAATACAGGTACCGGAATTGGCCTTAGCTTGTCCAAACAAATTATGCACAAGCATGGCGGCAACTTAAAAGTCAGCTCAATTCAAAATAAAGAAACTGTATTTGTCTTAAATTTTAACTAGAGTTAAATATAAGTGTCACAAAATTCCCCAACTAGGATTTATGTTTCTATTGAAACAAATAAATTAAGTTATGATGCATCTAAAAAAAATATACTGAGTTATTCTAAGCATTGAAAAAACAAATAAAATGCCCCGAAGCAAAGCCATCAGAGCATTCTAAATTGAATCTTATTTTTTAAGCTATTGCTGCTTTAAAATAGCTTCGATTGAACTTAGTTCATCTGAACTGAAATCTAAATTATCCAGTGCTTTAATGTTATCCAACAGTTGTTCTTTTCTACTAACACCAACAAGAACGGTACTTACTCTTTCATCTTTCAATAACCAAGCCACTGCCATTTGAGCTAAACTCTGTTCTCTGGATTCGGCTATATCATTCAATTTTCTAACCTTATCCAAAACTTCTGGAGTAATCTGATCAGGATTCAAATATCTAGCATCTTTTACTGCTCTGGAATCTTCTGGGAATCCTTTTAAATATTTATTCGTCAGAATACCTTGCTCTAATGGAGAAAAAGCAATAGACCCTACTCCTTTCTCGCCTAAAACGTCCATTAGCCCATTTTCTGCCCAACGATCAAACATATTGTAACGTGGTTGGTGTATAAGCAATGGTGTACCCATATCCTTTAAAATTTCATGAGCTCTTGCTGTATCTTCTGCACTATATTGTGAAATACCTACATACAATGCCTTTCCTTGTTGTACAATACTGTGCAAAGCACCCATAGTTTCTTCCAAAGGCGTATCTGGATCTCTTCTATGACTATAGAAAATATCCACATAGTCCACACCCATTCTTTTTAGACTCTGGTCCAAGCTGGCAATTAAATATTTTCTAGAACCTAAATTTCCATAAGGCCCAGGCCACATATCCCAACCCGCTTTGGTCGACAATATTAATTCATCTCTATACTGAGCAAAATCCATTTTAAACATGCGTCCAAAATTTTCCTCAGCTGAACCATATGGTGGCCCATAATTATTGGCTAGATCAAAATGACAAATACCATTATCAAAGGCAGTTCTCAATATATCTCGCCCTTTATTAAAATCATCCGAGTTTCCAAAATTATGCCACAATCCTAAAGATAGCATTGGCAACATAATTCCGCTTTTACCACAGCGACGATATTTCATAGTATCATATCTATCTGCTGCTGCTTGGTAAGTACCAAAAGGGGAGTCGTCGTTTATTCTCATATATTCCTGTTTTAGGTTGGAAAATTATCTTTTTTAAGCAAGAATTAAACTTACTGCTTTTTTGTAAAATACTTATTATAAAATAACATAGTTCTCATATCATATTTATTCAAAATTGTTATGAATATATTATTATTGACCTAATTCTTGAGTTTCAAATTGCTCTAATTGATTATTTAGGAAATGAGATGTTATTTCAATAGGATTGCAACAGACTTCACAATCTTCCATATAAGCTTGTTGCTCAATTGAAGTATCCAACAACATTGATATTTCCTCCCAGCAATAGGGTCATTGAAAAAAATGTTCGTACATCTTTTATTTTCTAAAAGATAAATTCAAAAAAGTATTATAACTCAATATTCAAAAGTTGACCCGTAAGCTGTAACAACTGCAATTCTGCCAACTTAGCATCATATTTGGCCAAATTTTTATTGGTCTGTGCATTCAACAAGTTAATTTGTGCCTGTCTAAACTCTATTGATGTGATTCTTCCCAATTGAAATTGTTCTCTGGAACGTTCAAAATTATTTTGATTGGTAAGCACGTTTTGTTCTTGAATATCATAGATAAGCAAACGATTATCATATATTGCCAATGCATTTTGTATGTCCCTGTTTACCTCCAACTCAATTTGCTTTTTTAGCAGTTCTTGATTCTCATAAGTAATTTTGGCGTTTTTAATGCGTACAGTTGTACCTCCTCCATCAAATAGGTTCCACATTAAATTTGCTGCCAATCCCAAACTATTCGTGCTTGTATTGGTGCCTGGGAAAAATGCGGACGTAGCACTTTGGTTCAAATTCCAACCATAAGATCCAGTAAGTCCTATTGTAGGCAAATATCCTGACTTGTTTACTTTAATGTCATAGGCGTTGATTACTAGATTTTTTTCTGTTTGTAGAACAGCCACGTTATTATTTTGAGCCTCCAATACATATTCATTCAATTGTAATTTAGGAATAAACTGAATTACGGTATCCACTACAAAAGCTTCATTTAAATTCTGGTTTATAACCACATTAAGGTCTCTTTTTGTATTGCTCAATCGCTGTCTGGCATTCAATAAATTAATACTGTCATTGGTTACATCTACCTGTGCATTTAAAATATCCAATTTGGTGTTTTGACCGTACTCAAAAGCATACTCTGCTCTTATTATTCGGTTTTTGGAAATTTCCAATGCCTGTTTCAGCACATTCTCATTTTCAGTTAACCTTGCCACTTCAAAATACACACTAAAGAGTTGCAATACTGTATTCTCTATAGTTTCTCTTGCCTGCAGTTCACTTAATTGATATTGTTCTTTTAATTTTTTGTAATTATAAAAGCGTCCCAACCCATCAAAAAGAGTATATCTTAATTCAAGAGCAGAATTATAACGTTGACTTTCTGCATTGGTTATTTCTGCATCTGGTCTTGGGTTTCCATTTTCTAAAAACTGTCCAGGGTATCCAAATGTACTATCGGCTCCACTATAGCTGGCACTAGCTATTCCTACAACAGTTGGTAAATAACCTGAGTTTAATATACTTTTGTTGTTCTCAGCAATTTCTATCAAATTATTGGCAACATTTATCCCATAGTTATTTTCTAAAGTTAATGCTATAGCCTCTTCTTTAGACAACAACTTTTCTTGTGCATTACTATTTATAAAAAAAGTAAAAATTAGAATGGTGACACTATATATTCTTCTCATTAGTTTAAGTCTTCTTAAGCTTTAGATACATTTTTACTACTATTTTTTGTATCCAATTTATGAATGCGATTCTTCTTTTTGCTCTTTAATGGCTCTTTCCACTTCTTCTTTAGAAACCTTATTTCCTGTGTACAGCCATTTTGTGATTACTTTGGTTTTATTACTAAAAGAAAGGAAAATTGGCAACATCAATAATGTTAAAATAGTTGCAAATCCAATACCATAAGCAATTGCAATTGCCATTGGTTTTAAAAACTGGGCCTGTCTACTTTTTTCCATAAGCAATGGAGCCAAACCAGCAATAGTAGTTATGGAGGTTAAAAATATAGCTCTAAATCTTGAACGCCCAGCATCATATATTGCATCATCAAATTTCATCCCATTCCGTAAATTGCCATTGAATTTTCCTATGAGTACTAGACCATCATTCACCATAATCCCAATTAGAGCAATAATTCCCAACATAGAAAGTATGTTTATGTGGAAACCGTGCAACCAATGTCCCCAAGCAACAGCAGTTAAACTAAAAGGCACCAAGAGGATGAGCATAAGTGGTTGGCTAAAGCTTCTAAACGTAAAAGCTATCGTAATGTATATAAGAGCAAGAACTGTTAGGCCTGCAAAATTCAATGAACTAAAAAGCTTATTTGCCTCCCTATTTTGCCCTTCAAATGATGCCGTGACCGTTGGATATTTTGATTGTATCTCTGGCATAATATTGGTGCGGATATCTGTCATAATATCAGTAGCACTCGTAGTTTCAACATCTTTTATATCTGCAGAAATTTGTATTTCCCTTCTACCATCCAAATGGTTGATGGCCACATCTCCCCTTTCAATGGTATAGCTTGCAATCTCGTTCAAGGGCACTTTACTGCCACTTGGTGTTATAATGCGCATTTCATCCAAATCTGTAATGGACGATCTATTTTCCCGATCATACCTTACCCAAACGCGAATTTCATCCTGACCTCGTTGAAAACGTTGTGCCTGGACACCAAAGAACCCAGCACGTACTTGGCTCATAATACTGCGTAAATTCAATCCCAAGGCATATGCATTATCCTTTAATTTTAAACGTATTTCTTTAATCCCGGCCGGGTCATTATCCTCTACATCTTTTAACAAAGAATTATTTACCATAGCTGTTTTCAACTCAGCTTTGGCTGCCTTTAATTCTCTGATATTACTTCCCAAAAGGGATACTGAAACCGGGCTTCCCCCAAAATTTCCACCAGAACCGTAAATAAGGCTTTCTACGCCAATTATAGGCCCTACAAGCTCACTTAACCTATTGGAGACCATATCTGACCGAATTTCATTTGGACGCTCTTCTCCTGGCAGCATATTAATGACCACCGAAGCCGCAGATGAACCAGGGCCAACAGTTTTTATTACATTTTCAAACAATTTCTTATCCGTTCCCTGTAAATATTTTTTAGTGTACTCTTCATTGACAATTTGTGCCTTGTCATAAATCATACTAATAATGGAATCCGTAACTTTTTCATTGGTGCCGTTGGGCATCAATAAATTTACAGCTATTCTATCACTGGCTACTCTGGGGAAAAATGATGTTCTTATAACACCGCCACCTATAGAACCAAAAGTGAGCACCAAAGCCATTACAAAAAAAGAGAAAGTCAGCATCTTATATTTAAGGGCAAAATGCAATGCTGGACTGTATAATTTGTCCCGCATCCAAACCATAAACTGGTCTCCTTTTTTATTAATGACCCGTAATTTTGAGAACACTTTGGCCACACCTGTTTTAGGGGAGTCATTTTGTGGTCTTAATGCTTTTGAGTGCGCCAAATGCGCAGGTAAAATAATTAGAGCTTCTATTAAAGATACTGCCAAAGTAAGGATGACAATCACTGAAACTTCACCAAAAAATTCACCTATTCTACTATCTAGAAAAAAGAAGATAGAAAATGCAAGTATGGTGGTTATGATTGCCGATACAATTGGCGGGATTACTTCCATAGTGCCGTCTATAGCAGCCTGCACCGGCGTTTTCCCTTTTTCATAATGTTGGTAAATGTTTTCAGCTATTACAATACCATCATCCACTAGAATACCAATTACAATAATCATCCCGAACAAGGAAAGTACATTAATAGTTACATTGAACAAAGGTGCCACAACAAACATTCCCAAAAAAGCAACTGGAAGACCAAAGGCCACCCAAAATGCCAAACGGGTATTTAAAAAGAGTGATAAAAATATGAGCACCAACAGCATTCCCATCCATGCATTTTTGGTCAATAAGTCTGTTCTTTGATTTAATACTTTGGACAAATCATTGACTATACTTAACTGAACATTGTTGTATTTATGGTTAAACTCTTCTATATATTCCTTTATCCTATCAGCAGAAGAAATCAAATCTTCAGTATTTGTACTGGTAATTGTAATATTTACTGATAAATTTCCATTAAAATAAGAGGCATTGGGCGTTTCAGAAAACCGATCCCGCACAATGGCAACATCTTTTAACCTAACTGCCCTGCCCGATGCATCTGCTCTAACAATCAAATTGGACAGTTCATCACCATAATAACTTCTATTATTAGCTCTGATTAAATATTCTTCTGCATTGGTCTTTATATTACCCCCTGTTACCAAAATATTGGCATTCCTAACGGCTTGGGCCACATCATTAAAAGACATACCATAAGCGAGTAAGCTATTTTCATTAACAGCAATTTCTATTTCTTCTTGTGGGTAACCAGTAACATTTATTTGGGAAATACCATCTATGGACCTAAGATCATTTTCTATTTCTCTTCCTATTTGTTTAAGGGTAACCAATGGTATTTGGTCTCCGCTTATGGCAAAACTTATGGTTTGTCTTACTGGTCGAAGTTTAGAAACTACCAATGGCTCCATCCCCGTTGGAAAAGAAGGTACCCTATCCACGGCATTCTTAACTTCCAACAGCATAAAATCTATATCTCTTCCTTTCTCTATTTCTACATTGATTGTACCACTGTTCTCCCTTGAAGTGGATGTTACCCTATCTACACCTTCAAGACCTTTAAGATTATCCTCAATTTGCAAGACTATCCCTTCTTCTACCTCCAGTGGTGAAGCTCCTGGGTACACAATACTGATAATTACATTCTTGGCGCCAACAAGTGGAAAAAAAGAAGATTTAAGGGTTAAGGCCCCCACAACTCCAAATACAAAAAAAGCGATGATAATAACGTTTACCGCTACATGGTACTTTATAAAATATGCTATTATCTTCCTCATTATTCTATATCGTTGGATTTTGTTACTGTACCATTTTCCCCATAGACCTTTACCAACATTCCAACATAAGCACCAGCAACTGGTTTATTAATGATTGTTGTCCCGTTTGGAACTTCTTTAAGTACTACACGTTCACTAGAAAAATATACGGGTTTAACATTTATCACATCTAAAACAGAATCCCTAACAACAAAGATTTGTTCATTTTCCAATAATAGTCCCCTATCAATTTCAATAGCATCGGTTTCTTCTTTTGCATTGAGATTGGCTTCCAAATACATCCCTTCTTTTAAACTGGTATTTCTTACTTCTATATATGCCGTTATTGTTTGCGATGCTTGATCTACACGACCATTGATTCTACTAACCTTTCCAGTATAGGTTTCGGTTCCTTCTAAGTTTACTAATTCTACCGACTCACCTATTTTCAATAAATCACTGTATGTCTTACTTACTGCCACCTCTAATTCATACACTCCAATATTTATATACTCTCCCAGCTTTTGACCAGAACGAATCAATGTTCCTTCTGTCACCAGTGCCTCAGTGAGAACTCCCTTATAGGGCGCTGTAATGATGTATTTGGACAATCGTTGTTCTTGATTTTTTACATTGTAATAATTTGTCAGCACTCCACGACCAGAGACAAAGAACTTTTCTTTTTCTGAAGTCATCTCCGGTAATGGCGGAGTTCTTTTATTTATATCAAAACTTCTTAGATATGCATCCCATTTTGGAAAAATTTCTGGATAATCCAAACGCAAATCTGGCATTATGGATGTAATTAGATTATACAGACTGCTTTTAGAAGACTGTACACTTGCATAGTATTCAGAAGCATCAATATTTATCAATGTTTCTCCAGAGCCATATTCTTGTCCTGCTTTAAAAAGTTTATTTCCCCTTCTAAAAACCCCTTGTACCTCAGCATATAGTTCCATTCTTCTTTTTGCAACAAGGTTACCATTGGCAGAAATAACAATAGGAACCGTACCGTTTTGAACCGTGTCCACAAAAACTGTTTTGACAACTTTGTTTGGTCGGGGTCTAGGTTTATTTTTATTTTTTACTATTAGTCCAGCTCCATAAAAAGCAGCAATAATTAACAGTACCCCTAAAATTGATAAAATAAGTTTTCTAAGATTCATAAAACAGTAGAATAGATTGGGTATTAGATTGCGAAATTATCTATTAGTTTAAGCCTAAGTAGTTAAATATATCTTAAAATGGTCATTGAAATAAAAAAGGATGTCTTTTCAGACATCCTTTTTTAACTCAAACTAACTAAATATAAATTATTTATCATTATCGTCTTCAAACTTGGTATCAGCCATTCTTGTTTTACTAAAATTAAGATTCTTGAAATCTATCTTTTCATTCTCTTTATCATAATCAAACACCAAAAATTCTCTTGTGTCCATCATTTCTAAACTTTTAAAAGAATCAAATTTATTGTTCTGAATCTGTAAAACCTCTAAGCTTGCCAATTGACCAAACTCAACAGGAATTTCACCTCCTAGGTCATTATTGGCCAAAACCAATTCTTTTAACCGTCCCAACTTTCCTAATTCTGATGGAATAGAACCATCCAACGTATTTTCAAAAAGACCAAGACTTTCCAAAGAGGATAGTTCTCCCAAGGAATGTGGTATCTCTCCTCTTAAATTATTACTGGATAGATTCAACACTTTTAAATTTTGAATATGCCCTATACTTTCTGGTATGCTACCACTTAAAAAGTTATTAAAAAGAGAAAGTTCTTCTAAACTTTTCATCTGTCCAATTTCCTTAGGGATTGTACCTTTTATCCTGTTCATTTCCAATTTTAATATTCTCAATTGTTGCAGTTTGGTTACTTCCTTAGGAAACTCCCCTGCTAAAACATTAAAGGCCAAATTAAGGTATGTCAAGTATTTTAACTTCCCTATACTGGCTGGAATAACACCAACAAGATTATTTCTAAAAAGATTGATTTCTACTACATGGTTATCAACAACCTTAACTCCATGCCATTGAGAAACGGGTGTATTTACATTCCACTTCCTTATCCAATCAGAACCATTGGTTGTATTAAACAACTCTACAAGTGCTTTTTTTTCTTTTTTGGGAACCTCTGCATGAAGCATTCCACCAAATATTAGGAACAGAGCAAAGGTGTATAGTACTTTTTTCATCATACTGAATTTTTATTTATTCAACAATATGTACTTAAATTCGTACGTATCTTATTTTTTTATAAGATTTTACCTACACAAAGTAACTCTATTAACGGTGGAAAGTCAAAAATACTCGATAAATAGCGGGGTAATTTTCAATGTTTGTTGTGAAAGTGCCAAAAAGTGTGGTCAACTATTAATTTACAAGCATTTTCTGTCTAAAAATTAAGTCAACTCTTCTAATTGAATTGTGATATTCTCCCAGTTTTTCATTAATTCTTCCAATTCTTCCTTCTTTTTTTGGTAATCATCAAAAAAATTGGGTTTTGCTATGGTTGCATCATAATCCATTAATAGCTCATGGTCTATCTCTTTTATTTCCTTTTCCAATAAAGCTATTTTACTCTCTGCACCACTCAATCTATTTTTTAAAGATTTTATTAATTTTTGGTCCTTATAGTCAGTTTTTTTGCTCTTGTCCTTTTGCTTGGTTTGTGGATTCTTTTCCTTTTTCTCAATTGCTCTAAAATCTTCCACTTTTCTTTGATCCAGATAAAAATTAATATCCCCTAAATATTCCTTTATTTTTCTATCCTTAAACTCATATACTTTATTGGTGAGCCCTTGCAAGAAATCCCTATCATGGGAAACCAAAATTAGAGTTCCTTCAAAATTTATCAGGGCCTGTTTTAGAACATTCTTGGATTTGATGTCTAAATGATTGGTCGGTTCATCCATCACTAAAACATTAAATGGCTGTAAAAGCATTTTTGCCAATGCCAATCTATTACGCTCTCCTCCGGAAAGAACCCTTACATATTTCTCTACCTCATCACCCCTAAAGAGGAAAGAACCTAGAATATCCCTTACTTTGCTCCTGGTCTTTTCATTAGCGGCATCTATCATGGTATCCAACACTGTTCTACTACCATCAAGGTATTCTGCTTGGTTTTGGGCAAAATATCCTATTTGCACATTATGTCCCAACTTAAGGTGACCATCATATTGTAAATCCCCGACCATTATTTTGGCTAAAGTGGACTTCCCTTGCCCGTTCTGACCAACAAATGCCGTTTTCCCTCCTCTTTCTAAAAGCAAGTCTATACCATTCAATACCTGTTTATCTCCATAATTTTTAGACAAACCTTCCATTTCCACAATTATCTTACCCGGTGTTATAGAAATTGGAAACCTCAAATTCATTACACTATTGTCATCTTCATCTACTTCTATCCGTTCTATCTTGTCCAATTTTTTGATAAGGGATTGTGCCATGGAAGCTTTTGTAGACTTGGCCCTAAACTTTTCTATCAACCTTTCAGCTTGCTGTATTTCTTTTTGTTGGTTTTTTTGGGCATTTAACTGTTGCTCCTTCATTTCTGCCCTCAAAACCAAATACTTGGAGTAGGGCTTGTTATAATCATAGATTCTTCCCAAAGAAATCTCAATAGTTCTATTCGTTACATTGTCCAAAAACATTTTATCGTGAGAAACAATCACAACTGCACCAGGGTAGTTTTTTAGAAACTGCTCTAACCAAATAATGGATTCTATGTCCAAGTGGTTGGTTGGTTCATCTAACAACAAAACATCATTGTTCTGTAAAAGTAATTTAGCAAGTTCAATTCGCATGCGCCAACCTCCAGAAAAGGTGTCGGTTTTATTGTTAAAATCTTGACGCAAAAAACCTAATCCTTGTAATATTTTTTCTGTATCTCCTTGATAATTATAGCCTCCCAATATCTCATACCTATGGGTAACATCATTTAGGTCTACTATGATTTGACTATAACTTTCGCTTTCATAATCAGTTCTTTCTGCTAATTGATGGTTTATATCATCCAATTGCAGTTCTAATTCCTTGATCTCTTCAAAAGCTTGGTATGCCTCTTCCAGAACCGTTCTTCCTTGTTCAAAATCTATATCCTGTCTTAAGAATCCTATTCTTACTTCTTTATCTGAAGCTATTACCCCAGTATCTGGCTCAGCATCCTTGGACAGCAATTTTAACAAGGTGGATTTTCCCGCCCCATTTTTTCCAATTAGCCCAACCCTGTCTCCAGAATTTAACCTAAAAGAAATTTTATCAAACAAATATTCTCCTCCAAATGAGACAGAAAGATTATGGATATTCAGCATATTTTGTGACTATTGTTACAACGAATATTAAACAGATATGGTAGTTTTGTCAAAACTTTTGCAAATGTTAAAAAAAGGAAACAAACTCTACTGCATTTTAACAGGAACTTGTCCTAAATGTCATGAAGAAAGTATGTACAAGGATAAAAACCCATATCATATGGGCAGTCTTTTTGATATGCACGAGCGTTGTTCCCATTGTAATACCAAATATAAGATAGAGCCTTCTTTCTTTTATGGCGCCATGTATATTAGTTATGGTGTTGGAATTGCTTTTGCAGTGGCAGCATTTATAATCTCCTCTCTTTTCATTGGTGCGTCTATTAAGGCCTCGTTTATAGCCATTGTAGTAACCATGATTGTTTTTATGCCTTTTATTATTAGAATTTCCAGAAATATCTGGATTAATATTTTTATTGGCTATGACCCTAAAGTTGAAATGAAGAAGAATTAATCTTTAAAGTACTTTTTAGTAAATCTTGCTATATCCATGTCTTTATGCAAAGGCTCATCGTTTTCTATAAATTGAAGCAATTTTTCTGAAGCCATTGGCGCTATCATAACACCACGAGAACCAAACCCATTTAGCACATACATATTTTGGTGTATTGGATGTCTCCCCACTAAAGGCCTTCTATCTGCTACTGTGGGTCTAATCCCAGCCACATGATCTACCAATTCATAATCACATTTTAGAAAAGAATCCAATTTTTCTAACAGCTCTTCCTTTGCCTCCTCTGTGGGAACATTGGTTTTATCTTTCCATTTATAGGTTGCACCAACCCTATACAAATCAACACCTAAAGGAATTATAAATACTGAGGATTTAATTACATTTTTCTCTTTTAAGCTGGGTGCTTTTATGGTCAACAATTCTCCCTTTGTACCATTAAGTGGCAAGTAATTAAAATAAGGGTTTTCTTTTAATCCATAACCAGTGGCAAAAACAATATTTCTTGCTTTTATTGATTGATATGAAATATAGTTCTCTTGAAACTGAAGGTCTTTAAACACAAAAGACTCTTTGAGCAAGCCTTCTTTTGTCAAAAGGTAAGATTCATAGCTCTCTTGTAATTGCTTAGTGTCTATTCTACCCGTTCCCAACACTTGACCGTAACCAAGAGGAGCGTCTATGCCATGATTTTTATTTTGAAGGATTTTAGTGGATAAAAAAGGTTGAAGGAGAGGTTTATCCGCAGCCTCAAACCAAAGGTTCTGCTCTTCAATTGAAGCAAACTTTCTAAGAACAGGAATTTTATAATCTAATTGAACTGCTAGTTTGTTCTCTAAATCTTTATAAAATGGAAGTGCTATATCCAATTGTTCGTTAGCGTTCCATGATATGGTAAATCGTTTTAAAATAACAGGATTGTACAAACCCCCAGCAACAGTTGATGATTTTTGAGAATCATCTGCAATGACCTTAAAGGTCTTTTTGTGCTTTTCCAAAGTTTCACAAAAAGAAATTCCAGCCAAACCTAAACCCACTATAATATAATCTAACATACTGCAAAAATAAAAAAGCTGCACTTAAGTGCAGCTTTTTTATTTTATACTTGAATTGGAATTCAATATAATTTTATA
>CAYNLI010000035.1:0-23267 GCA_964398035.1 uncultured Flavobacteriaceae bacterium
CCCAAAAGGCTCTAATTCTCTTAGGTAGTATTCCCAATGAGTTTTTTTCCAAGTAGCAAGGCTTTTGTCTCCCTCACCTTCAATTTTGGCATAATTGCTATCAATACTAAAAAAGGGTTTCAATTTCACTTCAGTGGTTCTAACAATACATTGAGCCTTGCCTGCCCAATCTGTCACAATAGTGAAATCACCAATTTTGGGCAACCTCTCATTTCGGTATTGTAACCCAAGTAAAGAATGGGAGGTGGCTTTCTTTTTATCGGACATTACCAATTTAGCACATGCATTGGCATCATTTTCATTATCACAGAAATAGGTCACTTTGGGAGTGTCCACAAAGGCATCCTCTAAATGCATATCTAAATAATCTCCCCATAAGTTTCTTGCTGATGCGTTTTCCATAGTAAATTATTGTTTCTAATCCCTATATTTATAACTTTACTTATTCAGATTTATTGAGTAAAAATAAATCTATTAAATATAAGGCATAATTATTAAACGCTACCAGAATACAAACCATCGTAATATATTGAATGAATGAAAACAATTAAAGGACCAGCTGTTTTTTTGGCACAATTTGTAGATAGTGAAGCACCGTACAATTCTTTGGAAGGCCTATGTAAATGGGCATCGGATTTAGGATATAAAGGAATTCAAATACCCACATGGGAAACTTTTTTGATTGATTTGGACAAAGCCGCAGAAAGCCAGACTTATTGTGACGAATTAAAAGGGAAAGTTAATTCTTATGGTTTGGAGATTACTGAACTTTCTACCCATTTGCAAGGACAATTGGTAGCTGTGCATCCAGCCTATGATATCATGTTTGATAATTTTGCCCCAGACAGTGTAAAGAATAACCCTAAAGCACGTACCAAATGGGCTGTGGAAACAGTTAAAAAAGCCGCTGTGGCAAGTAGGCGATTGGGAATTTCTGTTCATGCCACATTTTCGGGCTCATTGTTGTGGCACACCATGCACCCATGGCCTCAAAGACCTGCCGGTTTGGTTGAGATGGGTTTTGAAGAATTGGCAAAAAGATGGATGCCCATCCTAAATCATTTTGATGAACAGGGAGTGGATGTATGCTATGAAATACATCCAGGAGAAGATTTGCATGACGGTGATACTTTTGAACGCTTTTTGGAAGCAACAGGCAACCACAAACGTGTCAATATTTTATATGACCCCAGTCATTTTGTATTGCAACAATTAGATTATATAAAGTACATAGACCATTACCATGAATTTATAAAATCTTTTCATGTCAAGGATTCTGAATTTAATCCAACCGGTAAAAAAGGAGCATTTGGTGGCTATAATGATTGGGGAGAAAGAGCTGGGAGATATCGTTCCCTTGGTGATGGGCAGATTGATTTTAAAACCATTTTTTCCAAGTTAACACAGTATGGCTGTGATGTTTGGGCGGTAATGGAATGGGAATGTTGTATTAAGAGTCCAGAACAAGGGGCAAGAGAAGGCGTTAAATTTATACAAGATCATATTATTGAGGCCACTGATAAAGCATTTGATGATTTTGCAGGGGCGGAGATAGATAAAGAAGAGCTTAAAAAAATTCTAGGATTATAAAAACAGAAATTATGAAAAATGGTATTCTTATTATAATGATGTTGCTTTTTGCAGTTGGTTGTAAAGAAAAAGCAAAAAAGGAAGTTGAAGAAATAATTGAAAAAGAAGTTGTTAATGAGGCAATGGAATGGACCGTTTTGTTTGATGGTTCTTCTTTTGATGGGTGGCATGTTTATTCAGGAGAAGGTGTTCCCGATGTTTGGAAATTGGAAGAAGGTGCTATGGTATATACTCCTTCAGGTGAAGGACATGGAGGAGGAGCCAACTTGGTAACAGACAATGACTATACAGATTTTGTGCTTTCTTTGGAATGGAAAATATCTGAAGGTGGTAATAGCGGTATTTTTTGGGGAATAAAAGAATTAGAGAGTTTGCCCGAGGCCTACCAAACTGGACCAGAAATACAAATATTGGACAATGAGAAACATCCAGATGCCAAAGCAGGAACAACGCATAGGGCAGGTGCATTATATGATATGGTACCTCCAACCGAAGATGTAACCAGTCCTGTTGGAGAATGGAATACAAATGTGATTACAATCAATCACAAGACAAATGAGGGAATAATTGTTTTAAATGGTGTAGAAATAGCAACTTTTTCTGTTAATAACCCAGAGTGGTCAGAAATGGTTGCCAAGTCAAAATTTGCTGACTGGAAAGAGTTTGGAAAGTATACTACAGGAAAAATAGGGTTGCAGGATCATGGAAATATGGTGTCTTTCAGAAATATTAAAATTAAAGAACTTTAAGAATGAAAAGTTATTTTTTAGGGACATTGGCCTTGTTTGCAATTTCGTGTCAAGAAAAGGTAAAAGTTGAAGTGACAACGGATGAGGACCCAAAAGTTATTGTATATGAGGAATACCCTAGCGATGATGAGCCAACTGAACCAGAAGCAACGGAGTTCTATGAGCCTAAAGTTACGCAAATCACACCTGTTGTAAATGGAACTCCTCCAAGTGATGCCATTGTGCTTTTTGACGGGACTAATTTTGATGAGTGGGTAATGACAAACGATAGCACAGCGGTAGTTTGGCATTTGAATGATGATAAAAGTATGTCGGTAAAAGACAAATCTGGTCTTATACAAACCAAAAGAAATTTTGGAGATATACAATTGCATATAGAATGGAGGTCTCCTGCCGATATTAATGGAGAGAACCAAAGCAGAGCTAACAGCGGTGTTTTTCTTCAAGGATTGTATGAAGTGCAAGTGTTAGATAATAATGATAATCCGACCTATACAAACGGACAAGTAGGTTCTATTTATAAGCAGAGTGTTCCTTTGGTTATGGCTTCTGTACCAACAGGAGAGTGGAATGCTTACGATATTATTTATCATGCACCTGAGTTTAATGCAGCTGGCGGTAAAATAAAATCTGGAACTATAACAGTAATGCACAATGGAGTGTTGGTTCAAGACCATGTAGAAATAAAGGGGTCAACAGAATATATTGGTTGGCCAAAGAACAATGCTCATGGCAAAGCTCCAATACATTTACAAGACCATGGAGATAACAGTAGGGTTAGTTTCCGAAATATTTGGGTGAGGGAGTTATAGACCTTAAACTCATTTTTACAGAAAATAAAGAAACTAAACACCCCAAGGCTCTGTCTTGGGGTGTTTAGTTTCAAAAAAATCTTTTATTTACCTTTGCCAAAATTAATGTAGTTTATGATTCAATCTATGACAGGGTTTGGAAAGCATGTAGTGCAGCTTCCAACAAAGAAAATTACTATTGAGATTAAATCTCTCAACAGTAAAAATCTAGATTTAAATGCCAGAATCCCATCAACCTACAGAGGAAAAGAACTAGAACTTAGAAAGACTATTGCTAGTTCTTTGGTACGGGGCAAGGTAGATTTTGGGTTGTATATAGAAGTTACAGGAAGTGAAACTACTTCTAGAGTAAATAGTGATGTTGTTAAGCAGTATATGGATCAATTAAAGACCATTGCCAATGGTGAAGACATAAAGCTGTTGGAAATGGCACTTAAACTACCTGACGCCCTTAAAACGGATAAAGCAGATATTGATGAAGAAGAGTACTCAGTCATCAAAAATGTGCTTAAAGAGGCGCTGGTAGAAATCAATACATTTAGAACAGAGGAAGGCAAAGTTTTGGAAAAAGACTTTATTGAACGTTTAGAGCTATTACAAAGTCTTCTAAAAGAGGTCAAAGAAATAGATAAAGATCGCATTAGCACCATACGTGAAAGATTAGAAAAAGCCGTAGCTGATCTTAAGGTAGATGTAGACGCCAATAGGTTTGAGCAGGAACTTATCTACTATCTAGAAAAGTATGATATTACAGAAGAAGAGGTAAGGTTAAAAAATCATTTAGACTATTTTACTACAACCTTACATTCATCAGATTCCAATGGTAAAAAGCTGGGATTTATTTCGCAAGAAATAGGCAGAGAAATAAATACCATTGGCTCCAAAGCAAATTTTGCCTCCATGCAGCAATTGGTAGTGCAAATGAAAGATGAGTTAGAAAAGATCAAGGAACAAATGTTGAACGTTCTCTAATGAAAGGAGGGAAACTTATCATATTTTCGGCGCCATCAGGAAGTGGTAAAACAACTATAGTCCAATATCTTTTAAAACAAGAGGAGTTAAATCTTGCGTTTTCTATTTCTGCAACTTCTAGAGCTAGAAGGGGAGAAGAGATAGATGGTAAAAATTATTATTTTATATCCACTTCAGAATTTAAAAACCATATTAAGGCAGATGATTTCTTAGAGTGGGAAGAGGTCTATAGAGATAATTTTTATGGCACTTTAAAAAGTGAGGTAGAACGATTGTGGGCTGAAGGAAAGAATGTGATTTTTGATATTGATGTTGTGGGCGGACTTCGCATAAAAAAGAAATTCCCTAAAGAAACATTGGCTGTTTTTGTGAAACCACCAAGTGTGGACGAACTAAAGATTCGGTTAAAAAAACGAAGTACAGAGAGCGAAGAAAAAATTAATATGCGTATTGCAAAAGCATCAGTAGAACTGGCAACAGCTCCACAGTTTGATATGGTCATTAAAAATTATGATTTGGATACTGCATTAAAAGAGGCGCACCAATTAGTGGCAGATTTTGTGGATGTAGAAAAGAACTAAAGAAATGGCACAAGTAGGACTTTATTTTGGTACGTTCAATCCTATTCACATAGGTCATCTGGTCATTGCCAACCACATGGTAGAATTTTCAGAACTAGATGAGGTATGGCTGATAATTACCCCTCAAAGCCCTTTTAAAACCAAAAAGAAACTCTTGGACAACCATCACCGTTACCAAATGGTGTATGAAGCGACTAAAGAATACCCCAAGCTTAAACCCAGTAAAATTGAGTTTGATTTACCCCAACCCAATTATACCATAAACACACTGGCTCATTTGGATGATGAGTATGGAAAAAAGCATCAGTTTTCATTAATTATGGGTGAAGACAACCTGAAAAGTTTTCATAAGTGGAAAAACCATGAGGTGATATTAGAAAATCATAATTTATTTGTATATCCTAGAATTTCTAATGGTAATGTAGAACATCAATTTAAGAACCATCCTAAAATACATAAGGTTGATGCGCCTATAATGGAAGTGTCCTCTACATTTATTCGCAAACAACATAAGGCTGGGAAAAACATTAAACCTTTACTTCCTAATGCGGTATGGAAGTACATGGATGAGATGAATTTTTATAAGTAAAGTAAATATAAAATACTAAAGAGAGCTAGTTTCAGTTAGAATATCTGTGCCGAGGTATTTATCATCTTTGTTGTAGTACCAAGCTCTAGTTTTAGGCATTTTTATGCCCTGTATTTCTTCAATACCATTTAAGATAATAAACTCTCCGTCATTTTTTTCTTCATCATGAAAAAATTGATACACTTCCATAGCATACGTTTTTGGGTCAAAATAAAAATACCAAATGTCTTCCCCTACTTCTTTTTCATAGCTAACTTTAATTGCCAAGTAGTCTTTTCCTCTAAAATGTTTTGAATATATTTTGGAATCAATAATTGTTCCTGGATCTTTTAATTTCATTGGCAAGCCATAGAGATAGGTATAATAATCCTTCATTATTTTTGTCCGTTCACATGTTAGTCTATGGGTTTTTATGTCTTCTTCAGAAACAGTGGTGCTGCCGTTAAGGGCCAGTTCGCATTCATTTTTGTGTAAAGTTCGCTCAATAATAGTTGAATCTCTTTTCATTGTGAGGCTAAAATATTCTGAGGAAAAATCTATAATGATATCACTTATTCTATCACCATTGCCAGGAGTCTGCATGGTAATGGAAAGTTTTCCTTTAAAAGTTTCCCAAGCTCCATTGGGATCGTGGTGGGCAATTGCTTTTTCCAATAGCTGCGGACCAGTAAGGGTCTGGCCATGGGTTTTTATTAAAAATAAAAGTGCGAACAAAAAAAAGTACCTCATCATAGTGGAAGTTTACTATGTCTAAGGTACTTAAATATTTAGTTTATTGAAGAATTATTCTTCAGGCTGTTCTATTGTTGCTGGCGGTACAGAACTATCATGTTCGTTATAATATTGCTCCAATAAATTCATTGTAGCTGTTATTAAATCTTTGGTTTCCAGCAACAAAGAAAAATACAAAGTGGTGTTCTTTGGGCTGGATTCTTCTGTGCGTGTCCTAGCAACTTGTTTTTGGATTTTCTCAGAAACTAGGTCAAATAATTTTTGCTTATTGTTTAGAACAACTCCTATTTCTTCAAAAGACCGGTTATCAAAAGCTTTTTTGGTATCGTCCAATAAAGTTTCCAGCTCTATATCAATTTCCTTTAACTCTTTTATCTGAGTGTATTTAAGCTTTTTATGGTTGTTGTTGATGTGCTTGTGGGTTATCTTGGTAATATATTCCAAAGACTGAACCATATCTTGTAAATACCCTAATATATTAATGTAGAAATTACTTGCCCCAACACTGGCCTCATCAAGATTTTTTATGAAATAGAAGATATTGTCCCTAAGTTCATCAATTTCATCAGATAGTTTTACCACTCCTTTTTTGTTCTTTTTTAGGAGATCCAGATCCTGTTTTGCAAGTCCGTTTATACTATTGGTGTATAGTTTGTTGCTTCTTTTTACCACACGTGCAATATTACTGGCACTTTCTTCAATGACGCCTTGTATAGAGCTGCTCTCTGCCCTGCTTAAACTATCCTCTGCTTTGGTTTCCTTGGATTTTTTTTGATGGGAAATATAGTTCCTTATGAGCAGACCAAAGGCCACTACCAAAAGCAAAGGGAACATTAATTTTAAATTAAGGTTCAATAAGTATGCAGCCAAGGCCGCAGCACAAAAAGCACTAAAGGCTGTAAAAAACCACCCGCCTATTACATTGAGAACACCAGCTACTCTATAAACGGCACTTTCTGCTCCCCAAGCTCTATCTGTTAAAGAGGTTCCCATAGCAACCATAAAAGTAACGTAGGTAGTGGATAATGGTAATTTGTACGATGTTGCAATAGAAATCAATACTGCTGCTACCATTAAGTTTACAGCTGCCCTAACCATATCAAAAGCCGGCAGTTCATAGGTCTTGTCTTTGGATAATGGAATAACGGGTGTTTCAAATTGCTTTTCAATTTTAGCCCGCCATGAATCAGGTAGCACATAAGAAGACATTTGCGACATGCCCATTGCTATTCGTACAAATCCACGAGATAAAAAATTAGGCTGAAAACGTTCTTTAGTTGTTCCTTGACTGGACAGGTCCAATGAGGTCTTAACCACCCTTTTTGCCTTACTGGAAAACCATAGCGTTAATACCATAATCATCCCAGCAATAAACAACAACAGATTGTTGGTGGGTACTTTTTTGGCCAATGCATCCATGGGAAATTCTGTAGCCAAGATACCTGAAGCAGACCATTGTTCAAAAGCATTATATGCTGCGATGGGCACACCAATAAAGTTTACAAGATCATTACCTGCAAAGGCCAATGCAAGGGCAAAAGTACCAACAATTATTATTAGTTTATAAATATTTGTCTTGGCATAAGCTATGAGTGTATATGATAATAAAGACCAAAACACAAAGCTGATTAAAACAATGGGCAAGACTTGGGTTTCCAAAAAATCTTTCATGGTTCCACCACCAAGAATATCAAAAGACTCCCCGGCATAGGAGGTTCCTTTTAATCCTTTCATGAAAATAAAGTAGGTAATTGCCGTCAGTGCAAATCCACCAAATAGAGCTCCAACCCATTTTGCTTTTTTCTCAAAATTATAGGATAACAATAGTCTAGAAATCCATTGTACAAATGCTCCAATAGAAAATGCGACGACCACTGAGAGCAGAATCCCAAAAATTATCATGGAAGCTTTGTCGGTGTTAATGTAATTGATAACATCTCCAAAAGTACCGTCTTCTGTGCTATAAATTTTTATCAAAGCTATTGCTACGGCTGCTCCTAACAACTCAAACACAATAGAAACCGTTGTGGAGGTGGGCATGCCAATGGTGTTAAAGAAATCTAACAGGAGTATATCTGTTATCATTACCGCCATAAAAACAATCATGATTTCATTGAACATGAATTCCCCTGGATTAAAAATGCCTTTACGAGCCACTTCCATCATTCCGCTTGAAAACACGGCTCCTACTGCAATACCAGCACTTGCCACAATCATTATGGTTTTAAAAGAAACTGCCTTGGAACCTATGGCAGAATTTAAGAAGTTAACAGCGTCATTACTAACACCTACCACAAGATCGGCCACAGCCAAAACGGCCAAGGCGATAATCATTAACAAGTAAATATTATCCATAAGCATTTTTATTGAAAGTAACGTGGCAAACGTACTTTAAATCTCAATAAGGTATGTTATGAAAAGGTTATTATTTAAATGAAAAAATTAATTGATTTACATCACTTTTTCTTTGCATGCTTTAAAACTTCTGCATCAACATAAAAAATAATTTCTTCGGCGATATTTTTGATAAGATCGCCTACACGTTCTAGTTTTTTGACAACTGAAAAGAGGAGAAGCACCTCCCTTATTATAGAGGCATCTTTTTTTATTTCATCTTCTAGAATACTAAAAGATTTGACATTTATCTTATCTAAGGTTTTATCCTTTTTAAATACTTTTCTTGCTGCTTTCACATCATTTTCGCTGTAAGCAAAAGTGATATTGTCCAGCATGGAATTTATGGTGTCGTACATTTTTTCAAACTGTACGGCTTTGATTAGATGAGAAGGTATTTTTTTATCATCCTCAATTACATAGTTTGAGATATTTCGGGCATGATCGGCTATTCTTTCTAGATTAGAATTTATTTTTAGAACGGCCATTATAAACCGTAGATCCATAGCTACGGGATTGTATAGTGCCAAGAATTTTTCACAGTCTTTTCCTATTCTTAAATCCATGGCATTGACCCGCGTTTCTGTATGGATAACTTCTTCGGCTAAGTCCCCATCATGCAATATAAAAGCATCTTTTGCTTTGTTCAATTGTGATCTGCACAGGTTGAGCATATCAAACGCTGCCTGATTTATTACTCCTCTTTGATATTCTGCGTTTACCATAGTTTATAATTTTTCATCCAAAACGACCCGTAATGTAGTTTTCTGTCCGTTGTTTACTGGGGTTTGTGAAAATAGTTTTTGTTTTATCAAATTCTATTAATTCTCCTAAATAGAAAAAAGCGGTGTAATCACTTATTCTACTTGCTTGTTGCATGTTATGCGTAACAATTATGATAGTATATTTCTTTTTAAGTTCAAAGATCAGTTCTTCAATTTTTGCAGTTGATATAGGATCTAAGGCAGATGTTGGTTCGTCCATTAGAATTATTGAAGGCGCAACTGCCAATGTTCTGGCAATACATAATCGCTGTTGCTGCCCTCCTGATAGGGCCAATCCAGATTTATTTAGATCGTCTTTTACTTCATCCCAAAGAGTTACTTGTTTTAAAGATGATTCAACCCGCTCTTTGATAAAATTTTTATCTTTGATTCCTTGAATCTTTAAGCCGTAAGCTATATTTTCAAATATGGATTTTGGGAAAGGATTAGGTTTTTGGAATACCATTCCCACTTCTTTTCTGAGTTCTTCCACATTTACTTTTTTCTTGTAAATATTTTTCGAATCAATTTTCACCTTGCCTTCCATTTTAAAACTATCAACATAATCGTTCATTCTATTGAACAATCGTAGAAAGGTAGATTTTCCACAACCAGACGGCCCAATAAAAGCGGTGACCGTATTTGGTCTTATGGCCATATCAATGTTTTTTATGGCCTGAAAATTATCATACCAGACATTTACATTGGTGACCTCTATCTTGGGAGTTTTTTTTAACGATAAATCTATAATGCTATCCAGAACCGTAGATTCATCTATAGGTTTTTCCATAATTATTTCCATTTGCTTTGCCATTTATTTCTAAAGTAAACGGCAATACCGTTCATAATAAAAGTGATAAGAAGTAAAATAATAATTGCTGCTGCCGCATTTTCAATAAAACCATGTTGAGGTCTGGATATCCAATTGAATATTTGAATGGGCAATACAGAAAATTCATCCATTGGGCTTTCTGGGGCAAAAGGCACATAGGCCAATGCACCAACCACAATCAATGGAGCCGTTTCCCCAACAGCTCTAGAAAGTGCCAGTATTACACCAGTTAATATGCCGCCACCAGAAGCGGGTAGTATTTGGTGCCAAATGGTTTGCCATTTAGATGCTCCCAAAGCGTATGACGCATCTTTTATAGAAGATGGCACTGCTTTAATGGCCTCTCTTGTGGCAACGATGACAATAGGTAAGATCAACAAGGACAATGTTAAACTGCCCGCTAAGACACTGGCGCCTAAACCTATGATTCTAACAAATACTTCTAATCCTAAAAGACCATAGATTATTGAAGGCACTCCTGCCAGATTGGAAATGTTGATTTCCAAAATCCCTGCCAATCTATTTTTTTTGCCATACTCTTCCAAATAGATGCCTGCGGCAACACCTATAGGAAAGGCTATTATTGTTGTGAAAAACAGAATCCAAATACTGCCCATCAAAGCAGTATAGATTCCAGATTTTTCTGGTTTACGAGATGGTAAACTGGTGATAAATCCCCAATCAATTCTTTGTATGCCATCAATTAGAATATCGCCGATAAATATAACGAGCAATGCCAATCCTATACAGGTACAGAATATTCCCCAATACCTAAAGGCTTGGTCTTTTAACCTGTTTTTCTGAATACTATTCATATTTCGCCTGATATTTTTTCCGAATCTTATAGCTCAGAGAATTTAATAGAAATGTAAATACAAAAAGAGTGATACCTGCAGCAAAAATAGTTCGGTATTCTAGAGAGCCGTGTTGCACATCCCCTAAACTGACTTGTACTATATATGCAGTTATGGTCTCTATGGGCACTGTGGGATCCAATGTTAATCTAGGCTGTTGTCCTGCAGCTACTGCAACGATCATGGTTTCCCCAACTGCTCTGGAAATCGCTAAAATGATAGAGACAATAATACCAGATGATGCAGCTGGCACAATAACCTTAAAAGCAGTTTGTAGTTTTGTAGCACCCATTCCAAAAGAAGCCTCTCTTAATGTACTTGGAACTGCATGCAAAGCATCTTCACTAAGAGAGGATATGTATGGTATAATCATTATACCCATTACAATTCCTGCAGAGAGCGAATTAAATCCCGATAGACTAGGGAAAATACCTTGTAAAAAAGGGGTGACAACCACTAAGGCAAAAAAACCATAGACTACGGTAGGTACTGCTGCCAATAACTCTAAAAGTGGCTTAATTGTTTTTCTAAAGCTTTTTGGGGCATACTCACTCAAATAAATACTGATGGATAGCCCGACTGGTAAAGCAAATGCTATAGCTATAAATGAGGTAAGCAAGGTACCTGAAAGCAGGGGCAGTATTCCAAAATGTTTTTCCGTAAATAACGGGGTCCATTGCGTATCTGTAAAAAAATCTATTATGGATACTTCATTAAAGAACCTAAATGTTTCTATAGACAGCACTAGAATAATGCCAATAGTAACAGCAATTGTAATCAATGCACTGGTTAGGAGTGTCTTTTCAATTACTAATTCTTTGATTTTGCGCATCAGCGTGGTATTAAATAAGGAAACCAGATGCTTTTACACACCTGATTCTCCTTAGAACTTCTGTCTATTTGTTACTTTCAACAAAAGTTTTGAAACTTTCTTTTTGTTTGATATAATTTCCTGAAGGAAGAGGAATATATCCCACATCTTTTGATAACTCTCCTGCGTTTTCTATATAGAAATTTACAAATTCTACAACCTCGGGAGAAGCAACAGATGTGCTGTTCACATATATGAACAGAGGTCTGGACAAAGGCCTGTATGTGCCATTGCTCACGGTTTCCAATGTAGGCTTAACCACTTCTTCGCCATTATGAACGCCTATTAATTTTAATTTGTCCTTGTTTTCGCTATAGTATGCCAATCCAAAAAATCCTAAAGAGAATTTATCCCCAGCAATACCTTGTACTAGAACATGGTCATCTTCACTAGCTGTAAAATCACCTCTACTAGAACCACTTTTACCTACAATTGCCTCAGTAAAATAATCATAAGTTCCAGAGGCTACTCCAGGACCAAATAAATGAATTTCTTCATTTGGCCATTCTGGGCGAATTTGATTCCATTTCATGATTTTCCCCTGTGCTGCTGGTTCCCAAATCTTTTTTAATTCTTTAATGGTAAAACTATCTACCCAATCATTTTCAGGATGAACAAGGACAGCTAAGCCATCATATGCCACTTCTAATTCTAAGTAGGTGATATTATTTTCTTCACAAGCTGCTTTCTCTTTGTCTTTAATAGGGCGAGAAGCGTTGGAAATATTTGTTTCACCCCTAGAGAATTTCTTGAAACCACCACCTGTTCCAGAAACCCCTATGGTAACTTTTACTTCGGGCTGTATAGCCCTATACTCTTCTGCAACAGCTTCAGTAATTGGGAAAACAGTACTAGAACCATCCACTTTAATCGTTCCCGATAAAGTCCCTGTATTTTCAGAATTGCTTTCTTTTGTTTTTTTCTCTCCACATGCTCCTATCACTAGTGCCAGAGAGATAATAAATATTGCTTTTTTCATTATATTTTCATTAGTTTTTGCACTACAAAGAAAGGCTTGTACAGTAAAGTTTTGGTTAAGTACGGATTAATAAAACACCACTATAATGTTACTAAAATGTAAAGTGGCTAACGGTTAGGCAACAAAATAGCATACAAAAAAGAGAGCCGGTTTTGGCTCTCTTTTTTCTTCCGTGATAGAATATGATTAAACTTTAAATATGGTCATTTAAAAATCTATTTGAAAACGCATTTGAAAAATAGTGGCTTTTCCCGCATCTTGTATATCTGCCCAAACGTGGTTTAGCATTATTCGTGTAGATGGGTTCAAGTACCAGTTGACACCTAGTGTTACATCTGACTGCTCACCTCCCAATATATCTTCATTGTTTAAATCTGAATGGGAATAACGCAAAGCCAATTCCCAAGCACCGGTACCATTGTTTTTACCACCAAAGTTGTTGTTTGGTTTTACACGGTCAAACCCACCATAAGAGCTTTTGTATTTTCTGGACTCCCCAGTTAAAAAATAACTTACTTGTCCATAATAGCTGGAAAATGCATAATCGTTTGTAGTGGCTTCAGTGTTCACCTTGGCAGTAAGATATTCTGCTTGAAGTGCTATAGGGCCAGAAACAAAGGCCGTTTCAAAATTGGTAAAGTTTATCTTGTCAATATTTTCAATGGTACCGGTATTGATGTATTTTATGTCTAAGTGCGATTCTGGTCTAGATGAAATCTTGTATGTCTCAGAGTCTGGTATTCTACTGCTCAAGCCCAGTCCAATATGCCATAACTGTCTTTGTGCCTTGTTGTTTATAAGCAAGCTTGTTGCTCTTCCTGTTATGGAGTATCCGTTATTTACGTTAATACTATTGGCTGTGCCATCAGAATTTCTAAAGTAACCTGCCTGGATAGATAATTTTTTATCAAAAAAATCATTGAATAAAACAATACCATTATTTCTTACTGGCAAAAAGCTTTCGGAAAACGAACGCTCCATGAAAGTGATATATTTACTACTGGTCATTACTTCCAATCGAAAAGGTTCTTTAACATGACCTATTCGTAAAGTACCGATCAGTGGAATATCCTTAATGCCGATATATACATCTTTAAGGCTTACCTCTGCCCCAGAAAAATCGGCTTGAAGCTTAAATTCTATATTTTCATAAATTGTTCCGGAAGCAAAAATACGTGCACGTCTTATTTCAGTGCCGTTGGTTATTTGCAGTATTCCAAAGTTGGTGTCTAATTCGGTATTTTGATTAAAATAGGCATGGTCTAACATAATACGGCCACCAAACTTAAATTTAAACTGCTTGTCGGCACTTTCTATTTTGAAACCATTGTCCCATTTAAAGCTAAATGGGTTTTCGTTTGTTTCTTGGGCGAATAGAAGAACACCTATAAAGAGGTGTAAAAAGGTAAGGACAACCTTATATTTCATTTTGTGAGTATTAGTTTTTGTCCTCGCAAAAGTCGGTTTGCAGTGTTAATATAACGTTAATCATAAGTTATGCTTAAGTCAATAAATCAACAGGAGTGTAGAAAAAGCCGCCATTATAAATGGCGGCCTACATATTTCAAAAAATATTGGTCGACAAAAACTAATTACTTATAAGAAATATGACTTCAAATTTCTGAAACAGATTCCTATAACATGTAATCTTAATATTATCTAATCATCATTTTAAATTTAAATTCCATCAAAAAAACATTGAATTGGTCATGTTTTCTACTGTTTTCATAAGTTGTTCAGGGAAGAAAAAATGTTTTGGTGTTATTCATCTCGGTGTTGGTTTTTTAGAAAAGAAGATCAAACAGTAATCTATAAACATTAATTGGTCAGCACCTACAGAGGTTTTATCTAGCGCTACATCCTTGAAATTGTTTGGAATCTTCAATTGTGCTTATAGAACCCCTATTTTGAGAATTTACATAGCCTAAATGAGTAAGGCGTTATGCCTTGAATAATTTTAAACGAGAACTGCTTACAGTTAAACCCTTTTAATCAATGGACTTATAAAAGATGTTTTTATTAACATAAAATTTAATGAAATAAACTATTATTGCACATTATTAGAAAAATGATGAAAAGCATAATTGCAATCTTCTTTACTGTGTTATTTATGGCCATAAATTCTGTGCCATCAATAATTATTGCAATTGATGATTCTGTCGATATTTCAAATTTTTATGGTTTTTCTGAAAATGAAGAAGAAAATAAAGAAAATGAGTCTGAAAAATTTTTAGAAATAGTCTTTATTTCGGAAAACAGTAATAAATCTGATGACTTTTTGGCGTCAAATAATATAGACCATGAAAAATATCGGTTTAAAAATTATTCGAAACCATATCTCAATTTAATCTCACCCCCTCCCGAACAACACCTATTTTAATCCAGTTTAGTTTTTAGGTAAATTATTTCTACTTTCTTTAAACACCTTTGATTTATAATGATCTAGGGGTCAAGTGCCATTATAATGGTTTATATGGATTAAAAGAATCTCCCAGCGCATAGAACTGTTTTTTTGTCACATTACCTTTATGTTTAGGTTTTGCCCTTGCTATGGCGCATCACTTTTTTTAGGAACCGTAGGAGAAATTGTAATGGGTGCCATCCTATAAAGAATTAGGTGTTGGAAAATAAGATGTCTAAACAACTATTATTATTGAGATTTTGCACTAAAAACCAAAAATAGAATATTAATATAAAACTTATTTCTGAAAGAAGGGTTGCTGAAAATCCAGATAGTTATATCGAGTTTTTTAAGCCCAGACTTATTAAACAGCATAAACAAAAAGATTAAGTTAAAACAAGAAAATAATGAAAACACATACAAGGGAAACACAAGCAACAATGACTCCACAAAAGTCATTGCAATATTTAAAAGAAGGAAATGTAAGATTTCAAAATAATTTAAAGGCCAACAGAAATTTATTACAGCAAGTCAATGATACTAGCGAAGGACAATTCCCATTTGCGACTATTTTAAGTTGTATTGACTCAAGAGTATCAGCAGAGTTGGTTTTTGACCAAGGCTTAGGGGATATTTTTAGTGTGAGAATAGCTGGAAATTTTGTGAACCAAGATATTTTGGGAAGTATGGAATTTGCTTGCAAATTAGCGGGAACAAAACTAGTCGTGGTCTTAGGGCACACAGGGTGCGGTGCAATAAAAGGAGCATGCGACAATGCTAAATTGGGCAATTTAACAGCGATGTTAGAGAACATTAAACCAGCGGTAAATGCCGTAAAATCACCAAAGGAGGAAAGTTTAAGAAATTCTTTGAATATTGAGTTTGTTGATACGGTATCCGAGAAAAATGTAAGCTTGACAATTGATAGGATTATGAAAGAGAGCAGTGTACTGGCAGAAATGCAAAACAACGATGAGATTTTGATTCTTGGGGCAATGTATGATATCAACTCAGGAGAAGTTAAGTTTTACGAATAAGAACAATATATTAAGAATAAACGATGAAAAAATTATTTTCAAATTTTAAAGGCGATCTTTTTGGGGGAATAACGGCAGGAATTGTTGCGCTTCCCTTGGCATTGGCTTTTGGGGTCAGTTCTGGTTTAGGGCCAAGTGCTGGACTATATGGTGCTATTTTTTTAAGTTTCTTTGCAGCGTTATTTGGCGGGACCAACACTCAGATTTCTGGGCCAACTGCCCCTATGACCGCAGTAAGCATGGTAGTGATTGCAGGTATAATAGGAAGCTTTAATGGCGATGTTTCCAAAGCGTTACCTGTAATCTTAACAGTATTTCTATTGGCTGGAATTATGCAGATAGCCTTAGGGTTTATTGGTTTGGGAAAATACATCAAATACATACCATACCCTGTTGTCTCTGGTTTTATGACAGCCATAGGTGTTATTATTTTAGTGACACAGATTCTGCCTTCTGTTGGTTATTATCCAAAAGAAGATTCTGCCTTTGTAGAGCAGTTTAAGCCCTATGCGGAAGAATTGATCCTAGAGAATATCTTAAAGGATGAAGCTGGAGAAGGAATTTTAGTGTTGGAAGATTTTAAAGAAACAATAAAGAGGGCAAATGGGATTACTGAAACGCAGATTATTGAAGAATCCCAAACACTTGCTAGCTCAGAAGCCTCTGGGGTAATAGGGTCTGTAAAGGTGTTGCCCAGGGCTTTACAAAATATAAATTGGTTGGAATTTATATTGGCCTTAGGAACTATTTTTATTATTTATGGGTTTAAACGAATAACAAAAGCCGTACCCAGTACCTTAGTGGCTCTTTTGGTAATGTCAGGAATAGCTATTGGTTTTAAATTAAATTATAGACCAATTGAAGAAATCCCAAGTGGATTGCCTATTCCTAGCCTAGAAATTTTTACCAATTTTACTTTAGGGAGCATTACGCCATATGTTTTTACGGCATTGACATTAGCATTATTAGGTGCTATAGATTCTTTGTTGACCTCTGTAGTTGCGGATAATATGACCAAAACCAAGCATAGGCCCAATAAAGAATTGATCGGTCAGGGAATAGGCAATAGTATCGCAGCTATATTTGGAGGTATTCCTGGAGCAGGAGCGACGATTAGAACCGTAGTGAATATTAATGCAGGAGGAAAAACGAAACTATCTGGTATGGTAGCGGGTATTTTACTTCTTGTTATTTTATTGGTATTAGGGCCAATTGCATCTCAAATTCCTGCAGCTGTTTTAGCCGGAATATTAATAACCGTTGGTATTGGGGTAATGGATTATAAAGGGCTTAAAGCAATACCTTATATGCCACGTCCAGAGGTTATCATTATGATAGTTGTTTTGGTGTTATCATCTGTTTGGAACCTTGTGTATGCTGTTGGAATTGGATTAGTAATAGCATCCTTGATGTTTATGAAAAAAATAGGAGATCTAACAGCCAAACGTTCTGATGTAAAAACTTTAAAAGAAGAAGTTTGGAAAGATGAAATAGATTTTCCAAAACAATTAAAAGAAAACGTTTTTATAAAGCATTTAAAAGGGCCTTTGTTTTTTGGTTCCACAAGTGATTTTCAATTGCTGTCAAATCAGATTCCCAATACTGCATCGACAGTAATTATGCGTTTAGGAAGAATGCAATATATGGATCAGTCTGGCTTATATGCTATGGAAGACATGCTTCAAGATTTAAAAACAAAAAACATAGATGTTCTTTTTGTTAATTTATTGGAACAACCAAGATATCTGATGGAGCGGATTGATATTATTCCAGATTTCATTTCAGAAGAACATATTTTTAACAGTTTCACAGACTGTGTTAAATGGATCAAAGAAAATATAGAAGAAGACATATAAATTATTTGCTCGTTGTACATTTTAAGAAAAAAAGAGTGTTTTTCAATCTCTTTAAAGTTAAAATTCCAAAATGTACAACGGGTTTTATGTATGCATTTTTAATGATTTAGAGTTAATGGTGACTTTGGTTATAGTAAAACGGTATTGCCAATTACAATTATTAAAGAGTATTTTTGGGAGATAGTTTATTCCTACATTGTGGGAATAATTTTCCGATGCTCTGCGTCGATTTTTATAAAAATATAATTTATTAATACCTCTCGGGCTTGCCCCAAGGTAGTTTACTGTTTAAAATAAGTATATTGTCAGCACTTAATATCTCACTATGAACTGGGAGCAACTTCTTTCCTTAAAACGCCACGGCGATACACATAAAAGATTACGTAAAGAACAAGACGAGACCCGTTTGGGTTTTGAAGTTGATTATGATCGGATTATATTTTCTTCTGCCTTTAGAAGTCTGCAAGACAAAACACAGGTAATTCCTTTGTCTAAAACGGACTTTGTCCACACACGCCTTACACATAGTTTGGAGGTATCCGTAGTGGGCAGGAGCCTGGGAAGGATTACGGGTCAAAAATTATTGGAAAAGCACCCGTATTTATCTGAGGTACATGGGTATAAATTTAATGATTTTGGAGCAATTGTGGCCGCAGCGGCCTTGTCACATGATATTGGCAATCCACCATTTGGCCATAGTGGGGAAAAAGCTATTGGAGAATATTTTAAAACGGGCAATGGGGAAAAATATAGAACCAGCTTATCCGAAAAAGAATATCAGGACATTATAGATTTTGAGGGCAATGCCAATGGGTTTAAACTACTTTCAGAATCTAAGGAAGGTGTTGCTGGCGGACTTAGATTAAGTTATGCCACGTTGGGTGCTTTTATGAAATACCCTAAAGAATCGCTACCGAAAAAGGCAACCAAGCATATTGCAGATAAAAAGTTTGGTTTTTTTCAGCCTGAAAAAGATTTTTTTAAGGAAGTGGCCGATGAATTGGGGTTGATACAAACAAGAAAAGGGAAAGACATAAGTTTTTGCAGACATCCACTTACGTTTTTGGTTGAGGCGGCGGATGATATCTGTTATACCATCATTGATTTTGAAGACGGCATTAATCTTGGTCTCATTTCTGAGGATTATGCTTTGGAGTATTTAATAAAATTGGTCAAGGACAGGATCAATACCAAAAAGTATAATGCCATTGCGTATATGGAAGACCGTTTAAGTTATTTGCGGGCTTTGGCCATAAATGCGCTGATACAGGATGCCGCAGATATTTTTATTGAAAACGAAGATGAAATCTTAAAAGGGAATTTTGACGTTTCTCTTTTGGACAAGAGCAAATACATGGCACAGATCAAGGACATTATTAAACTGAGTATTGAGAAAATCTACAGATCCCAAGAAGTGGTAGAAAAAGAAATTGCGGGCTATAAGATAATTTCAGATATTTTAGATGTGTACACAGGGGCTTTGGTACGTAAAAAAGAAGATAAAAATTCCAACTATGATAGTTTATTGATACAAACCCTGCCAGAATTTTATCGTAGGACCAATATGTCTCTATATCATGTTTTACTGAATACCTGCTGTTATGTGGCCAGTTTGTCCGATAGTGCCGCTGTACATATTCACAATAAGATTATGGGGAAGTTATTGTAGGGAATTTTAGATAATTTTTTATTCTATTTTTTAGTCACAGATAATATTGAACAAAGAATTTTCATCTGTTTTATATTTGACAGTATCAATGGTGGACTACCTAACTTTTCTCGGACATTTTTTTCACTTTTCGCCAACTATGGTGTAAAAGGGGCAACTTTAAAAAACATAGCCAATACCAACACCCAAAAGTTGTTTAAACTGAATTCTAGTTTCACCATGTTTAATTATAGAACCGTCAGTTGCCTTTTCTTCATCAAACTTAATGTCATCATCATAAATAATATGGGTGCCAATGGTGGCATTTACATACTGATTTACCTTTAAATTAAGATTCAGTTCCCAATCAATATCTACATTTCCTATACTGTGAAGATAGTCTGTGTACAAATTTATTCTATTGTTGAGTAGAATGTTTTCGTCCAATTTGGTTTCCCAGGTATTGGTAATTAATACGCCCAGTTCCATATACTTTTTTCCGCCTTTTTTTATAACGTTCCCTTCACTGTCCAGTACTGCTTTTTTTACCCCAAAAGCACCTTGGTTAGCTAAATATTGGTCCAAGACATATGTTGCTTTATGGGTGAAAGGGGAGAAATAAAAATTAAATTTTTTCCCTTCGGGAATATAGGAGGTTCCCGCACCAATAAATACATACCCAGGAGCCATAAATCTTGATATAGGCACATCTCTATTAGGGTATTTATAACCATTAGAAAACTGAGTGTTAAAATTTGCTTTTACAGAATAGTACCAACTAGTAAGGGTGTCCTTTCTAAAACCAAAAGTAGAACTTAACCTTATTTCATCATCTGTCTTTCGCATTTTTCGTCCTTCTTGGGCATTTAGGCCGTATTTAAGCCTTAGATTATTGTCCCATTGTAAATATCTAAATTTATAGTTTCTATGAAACTCTACATTGCCCGATGTTGAAACGGAATTATCTCCACCAGCATTCCAATTCACAAATGCGACTTCACTTAATTTTAAATCTAATTTGTTTTCTTTTTTCCAAAAAGAAGGTGCTTTAAAACGCTTAAATTCTTCCAAAAGAGCTTTGGTATGATTAAAGGAAGGAGTAGCGGTTATTAGGTTTGATCCATTAGGAATATTATTGATTTTTATTAAGGGAGGTCTATATATTACCGTATCAATATTAATTGTTTTAGGTATAATAGAAAAGCTGTTTTGAGCTTGGATAATATTTAGAAATAGAATACAAAAAAAAATAGAAATTGTTTTTTGTAACAGATTACAGGCGATCAAGTACTTCAATGATGTGGTTTTTAAGGGTTGTATAATTTATTTTGGCAATTTCATGTAATTCTTTAACAGTTCCATGTTCAATAAAGAAGTCTTCAACACCAAAGACTTTTATGGTATTTTTATTTCCTAACTCATTGGCGCTTTCCAATACCGCACTGCCAAAGCCACCAATTTTACAGCCATCTTCAATAGTGATTATTTGTTCATGGGAATTAAAAATAGTGGTTAATTGTTCCATATCCAAAGGTTTGATAAAACGCATGTTGTAATGACCAATTTCTTTAGGGTGGTTTAATTCAGACAATAATTCTGCAACTGTGTTCCCAATAGGGCCAACAGAAAGAATAGCAATTTTAGATCCTTTTTTTAACTCTTCAGAAATCCCTATTTCAATTTTCTTAAAAGGTGTTTTCCAATCTTTTGTTACACCTCTGCCTCTAGGATAACGAATAGCAATTGGGTGTGGTAATCCCAGTTGAGCGGTGTACATGATGTTCCTAAGTTCAACCTCGTTCATTGGAGCGAACAAAATTAAATTGGGAATGCATCTTAAATAGGCAATATCATAAATGCCATGGTGTGTTGCACCATCTTCTCCGACTAGACCTGCACGATCTAAACAAAAAATTACGGGTAGGTTCTGTATGGCAACATCATGGACAACTTGGTCATATGCCCGCTGTAAAAAGGTGGAATATATGGCACAAAAAGGAATTAATCCTTCAGTCGCCATCCCTGCCGCCATGGTGACGGCATGCTGTTCTTCAATGCCAACATCAAAAGCCCTGTCAGGGATTTGTTCCATCATGTATTTAAGGGAGCTGCCCGTTGGCATAGCTGGGGTAATGCCCACAATATTTTTGTTTTGCTGTGCCAGTTCTACCAATGTATGCCCAAAAACATCTTGATATTTGGGAGGCACATCCTCTTTGCTTTTTGGAATCAACTCACCCGTAGTTGCATTGAATTTCCCTGGAGCATGGTAGGTAACTTGGTTTTCTTCTGCTTTTTTAAGGCCTTTTCCTTTGGTGGTTATTAAGTGAAGTAATTTAGGGCCTTTTACATGCTTTAGACGCTCCAATTCTTGTAATAAAACAGGCAAATCATGCCCATCAATTGGTCCCGAATAATTAAGGTTAAGGCATTCAAAAATATTCTCATCCTTGGCCTTGCCTTTTTTTACATTGGTCAGGTATTTTTTGAGTGCACCAACGCTAGGGTCTATACCAATGGCATTGTCGTTCAAAATAATCAATACATTGGCATCTGTAACTCCCAAGTGATTGAGGCCTTCAAAAGCCATTCCGCTGGCAATAGATGCATCACCGATAACTGCAATATGTTGCTTATTGTTTTTTCCTTTTAATTTTGAAGCAATGGCCATACCCAATATGGCGGAAATAGAAGTAGAGCTGTGTCCTGTGCCGAAAGCATCGTATTCACTTTCACTTATTTTTGGAAACCCACTAATGCCTCCCAATTGCCTGTTGGTATCAAAAATTTCTTTTCTACCAGTCAATATTTTATGACCATAGGCTTGGTGCCCCACATCCCAGATCAGTTTATCATTAGGGGTATCAAAAACATAATGCAATGCAATGGTCAGTTCCACTACGCCCAAACTGGCACCTAAGTGACCTTCTTTGGCAGCAACAATATCTATAATGAATCCTCTTAGTTCTTGGGCGAGTTGAGGGAGCTCACCAGAATTTAACCGTCGAAGATCAATAGGGGAATCTATGTTTTTTAATAATTTCATACTGATGAACAAAGGTACATTAAATTCATTTTTCCATTCATTAAAGTAAATATGCAAAATTGTATTTTTAAGGGGTTGATTATAGTGCTACCTTAGCATTCTAAATTGTATCTAAAGTAAATAATGGTACTCCCTTTTGATGATAATTATTTTATGAAAAAAGCATTGCAAGAGGCAGAGGCTGCTTTTGAAAAGGGAGAAGTGCCAGTTGGGGCAATTATTGTGGTACAGGATAGAATTATAGCAAGGGCACATAACTTAACAGAACTGTTACATGATGTTACTGCACATGCAGAAATGCAGGCCATTACTGCGGCAGCTAATTTTTTAGGGGGTAAATATCTTCATGATTGTACCTTATATGTGACTTTGGAGCCTTGCCAAATGTGTGCTGGTGCATTGTATTGGAGCCAGATATCCAAAATAGTATATGGAGCGAAGGATGTGGAGAGAGGTTGTGGTGTTATGGGAATAAAACTGCACCCTAAAACTAAAATGATCGGAGGAGTATTAGAGGATGAGGCATCCCAATTGCTTAAAAATTTTTTTATTAAAAAACG
>CAYNLI010000036.1:0-23145 GCA_964398035.1 uncultured Flavobacteriaceae bacterium
TTATCAGGGTTGAGATTGTTATGGATTTAAAACGCAGGTTTTTTATAAAAATTATAACAGGACTCTTTTAAACTATTACCCCTTGTTAGCATTCTTCATACTTTTCCTTACCAATAAATAAAAATCGTCAAATTTTGGATGTATCTTTAGGTTGATGCCTTCCTTAAAATTACCATCTTTCCCAATGGAAATGATTCGGTCTGGAGCTATAGAAAACTGTTTTTTAAGAATAGAAGATACAGCTGTGGCTTGTGAAGCGGCTAAGTCCAATTCTCCAGTCATACTAAGCCCTTCAACAGAAATTGCCATTGTTGGGTTGGCTGTTAAGATGGCCGCCACTTTTTCTAACCAAGGATGTGCAGTCTCTGAAATTGTAGAGGTTGCCGCATCTGAGAAAACAAATTCTTGGCTTGCCGAAATTAATATGGCACCATTTACAACTGCTATTTTAGCATTTTCGCCAAGTGTTTGCTTTGCATTGGTGAGCACAATAAGTGCGGTTGAGTCAATGCTAGCAATTGTATTATTAATTGTTTTTAATTGTTTTTCTTTTTCTTCTAAACTAGCCAATGTCCTATTGATGTTCTCTGAGTTTTTATTGGAGATCGTTGCGAAACTATTTAAGTTTTTAAGAAGAGTTACATTGGCATCTTGTAGTTCCGTTACTTGGCTTTCATATAATTCTGCCTTTGCAAGACTAACTCGTTCATTTTTCTTGGCTTCGGTAACTTCGGCTTTTATAGTGCTAAGTTCAGTTTTTAAATTTTCTATTTCCAAAAACAGTTCACTTTTTTTTTGCGAATGGACAGTTATACAAGTCAATAGTAAAATAAAAGCAAATATGTAGTTTTTCTTCATGGGGTTATTTTAATTCAAAAATAGTATAAAATAGATTAGTTGGTTTTTTCCATGTATTCTTTCCCCCCTAAATAGACACAATCATACAATTCCTGCATATTGGCATAAGGTACAGGAGTTTTATCATATCCATAGGTATACCGTAAATTCCTGTTTAAGTCAATATCATCTACATTTACCTGTATGTCTTCCATAGTAAATTGGCAAGGATGTTCATAGCCTGCTGCATGGGTAATCTCTATAAATTCTTTTCGGAATGATTTAAAGTACTGTGCCAATCTAACAGATTTTAGGGGAACGTTGATGCCTTTTTGTAACCACTTGCTCTGTGTGGCCACACCAGATGGACAACGGTTGGTATGGCATACTTGAGATTGTATACAGCCAATGCTCATCATGGCCTCACGGGCAACATTGATGCAATCCACACCCATTGCAAATGCCATGGCCGCTTTTGCTGGAAAACCTAATTTTCCGCTACCAATAAAAACAATTCTATCCGTAAGTCTTTTCTTTTGAAAAACTTGATACAAACAGGTGAAGCCATATACCCAAGGAAGAGATACATGATCGGCAAAACTTGGTGGAGCGGCACCAGTGCCGCCTTCACCACCATCAACAGTAATAAAATCTGGACCTTTACCTGTTTTTATCATTAAAGTTGCCAATTCTTCCCACTGATCCAATTTTCCAATTGCTCCTTTTATGCCTACGGGAAGACCTGTTTCATTCGCAATATCTTCAATCAATTGTAATAGTTCTGGAACGTTGTTAAATGCTTTGTGAGTCGCTGGGGAAAGTACATCCTTACCAACTTCAACGCCTCTAATTTTAGCAATTTCATGGGTTATTTTAGCTCCGGGCAAGATTCCTCCTTTTCCAGGTTTTGCACCTTGTGACAATTTTATTTCTATGGCTTTAATACATGGGTTTTCACTGACCAGTTTTTTTATTTTCTCTATGGAAAAATTCCCTTCTTTTGATCGTACACCAAAATACCCTGTCCCAAAATGAAAAATAACATCACCGCCTTGTTTATGATAAGGAGAAAGTCCGCCTTCACCTGTATTATGGTATGCCCCAGAATTTTTTACACCCGTGTTCATAGCTTCAACAGCAGCAGCAGAAAGTGAGCCAAAGCTCATGGCAGAAACATTGATAATCGATGCTGGCCTATATGGTTTTCTACGTTTGTTATAACCACCAATGACCTTTGCACAAGGTAAAAAGGTTTTATCGATTGCATTTGGATGGTTGTCATCCACTTTGTACGCCATCATCTGATTTTTTATAAAAATATGATGGTGGTCATAAATATCCCTATCCGTTCCAAAACCTTCGTAATTGTTCTCTTTTTTTGCTGATGCATAGATCCAACCACGTTCTATACGGTTAAATGGAAGCTCTTCCCGATTGTTTGCCACAAAATATTGACGCATTTCTGGGCCAATGCTCTCTAACCAATACCTTAAATGACCGATTATGGGAAAATTGTGACTAATGGTATGCGCCCGTTGAAAAAATATATCACGTATGGCAACTAGTGCCAATCCAATCAATATCCATAGCCACCAAGAAATTTGTCCAAACATATTGAAAAATGATTCCATCAATAATTACTGGTTTAAATAATCCAATGTAATTTCTGTCATGACTTTAACCCCTAAAAGCATACTGTTGTCATCAATTTTAAAATCTGGGGTATGGTGCGGGAAATATTCTGTATTTCCTGGAGTCATTCCGCCTAAAAAGAAGAAAAATCCAGGAATCTTTTCCTGAAAGAAAGAAAAATCCTCAGCACCTGTTATTGCTTTTTGAGAAACCACATTTTCTTCACCAGCAATTTTTCGTATAATCGGCAATGTCTTTTCTGTTAATTCTGGGTCATTATACGTTATGGGCAACCCTTTTGCAATGGTAATGGTAGCTTCACCACCATAGGCTTTTGCAATTGTGGACACCATTTCTTTCATTCTCTTATTAATCATTTTTTGCATATCATAATCCAAAGTTCTAATGGTCCCGATCATTTCTGCAGTTTCAGGAATGATATTTGACCGTACACCACTGGTGATTTTCCCGATGGTTATTACTGCAGCTTCATTGGTCAAGTTTGCTTCTCTACTAATGATGGTCTGTAAACCGTCAATGATTTTGGCACTGATCAGAATTGGATCTACCCCAGACCATGGTTGTGACCCATGACTTTGCTTTCCTTTTACATGTATTTCAAAACGTTGTGCCGCTGCCATGGTTCCGCCAGATTTATATCTAATGGTTCCAACAGGAGTGGCAGAATTGATGTGCAACCCAAAAATGGCATCTACTTTTGGGTTTTCTAAGACCCCTTCTTTGACCATTAGTTCAGCACCTCCTTCTTCTCCTGGAGGAGCACCTTCCTCTGCTGGTTGAAATATAAATTTGACCGTACCTTTTATTTTATCCTTGTTTTTGGATAATATTTCTGCAACGCCCATTAGCATTGCCATATGTGTATCATGACCGCAGGCATGCATTACGCCAACTTCAGTATCTAAAAAAGTGGAAGTGACATTGGATTTAAAAGGCAGCTCATTTCGTTCCGTTACTGGAAGCGCATCAATATCTGCTCTTAAAGCAACTACTTTTCCAGGGGTATTTCCTTTTAAAATGCCTACAACACCAGTTTTTGCTACACCAGTTTGCACCTCAATCCCTAAAGATTTTAAATGTTTGGCAATTTTCTCTGCTGTTTTAAATTCTCTATTGCTCAATTCTGGGTTTTGGTGAAAATCTTGTCGCCATTCAATCACCTTGCTTTCAATGGCCTTGTATTCATTTTCAAAATCTGGCACTTGTGCCATTGCGGAAAATGTACATAACAATGCCCCAAATAGTAATTTTCTTTTCATGTGTTCTAGTTTAAAATTTAATTAGTCTATATCCTTCGTCTTGTAATTGTATAAGTGCTGTCATGGCTGAAAGTGATAATTGTACACCGGGAATCAATTCTTCTTTTGGAAAACCCCTTGCCATAGAAGATTGACCACAAAAAATCACTTGCACTCCAGAATTCATCAATACTTTGATCATTTCCTCATTGGGATTGTCCGTACCATACCTTTTTTTATATGCTTCGTTTGTAATAATATCTTTGGATGCGTTGTTGTGTACTACTAAAACCGCATGCAATTTATTGGTAGGAACATTTTCTTGTGCATGCATATTTAAAAACCGAGCTGCAGTTTCTATACTGGAATTTCGTTTTTTAGTATCTTCTGGGCTGTTCATAATATCAAAGACAGCCTTTAACTCCTTAGAGGTATTTACCTTATAATCAGTATTTTCAACCTTGAAAACAAACCCGTAATCAGTAATGATCGGACCTGCTTTTTTGATTTGTGAAAAAGTAGCGTTTGTATTTAGAAGGACGGCAACAAAGAATAGGAAAACGTAAGTTTTTTTCATTAGTTTATTTTATGCCAATAAATATATTCAAAATTAGAACGAAAACCCATTTGCATTGTTCATAATTATTAAAATGATGATTTTAGCATCAGGTGAATAATGGCTAAATTCACGCTTCCTTAGCACATAAATAAAAAATACAGTTGAAGAATTTTATAGAAGGACTTAATGAAGCACAAAAAGGACCTGTTCTACATAAGGATGGCCCTTTAATGGTGATTGCAGGAGCAGGCTCTGGAAAAACCCGAGTATTAACGTTTCGGATTGCCCATTTGATGAAGCAAGGGGTGGACTCTTTTAATATATTATCCTTGACTTTCACCAATAAGGCTGCACGTGAAATGAAAAAACGTATTGCCAATATAGTTGGAACCTCTGAGACTAAAAACCTATGGATGGGTACTTTTCACTCTGTTTTTGCTAAACTGCTTCGGTTTGATGGTGATAAGTTGGGCTTCCCTAGCAATTTCACTATTTATGATACGCAAGATTCCCAACGTTTATTAGCAGCCATTATCAAGGAAAAGGGGCTGGACAAGGATATCTATAAATACAAGCAGGTACAAAATAGAATTTCATCCTATAAGAATAGTTTGATTACCGTAAAGGCATATTTAAACAATCCTGAATTGGTTGAGGCTGATGCCATGACCAAAAGACCTCGGATGGGGGAGATCTATCAGGAATATGTAGAGCGCTGTTTTAAGGCGGGAGCCATGGATTTTGATGATTTACTGTTGCGTACAAATGAACTGTTGACCCGTTTCCCAGAGGTATTGGCAAAGTATCAAGATAGGTTTAGGTATATTTTGGTGGATGAGTACCAAGATACCAACCATTCCCAATATCTTATTGTAAAAGCACTTTCTGACCGATTTCAAAATATATGCGTGGTGGGGGATGATGCACAGAGTATATACTCGTTTAGGGGCGCAAACATCAATAATATTCTCAACTTTCAAAAGGATTATGATAATGTGGGAATGTACCGTTTAGAACAAAATTATCGTTCCACCAAGAATATTGTAAATGCGGCCAATAGTATTATTGCAAAGAACAAGAACCAGTTGGAAAAGGATGTCTGGACAGACAATGATGATGGTGCCAAGATAAAAGTACATAGAAGCCCCACAGATGCAGAGGAAGGTAGGTTTGTAGCCAGTTCTATTTTTGAAAACAAAATGCGAGAGCAATTGCCCAACGGTAATTTTGCAGTTTTGTACCGTACCAATTCCCAATCCCGGGCCATTGAGGATGCGCTCAGAAAAAGGGATATTTCCTATAGAATATATGGAGGACTTTCATTTTACCAACGTAAGGAAATAAAGGATGTATTGTCTTATTTACGATTGGTCATCAATCCAAAAGATGAAGAGGCACTAAAACGCATCATTAATTTTCCTGCTAGGGGAATAGGGCAGACCACTATAGATAAATTGGTCGTTGCCGCCAATCATTATGGGCGTTCCATTTTTGAGGTGATGCAACATTTGGATAAACTGAACTTAAACATAAACGCAGGTACAAAAGCCAAGCTAAAGAATTTCACAACAATGATTAAAAGCTTCCAAATCATGAATCAGGGAGCAGATGCGTTTACTTTGGCAGAGCATGTGGCCAAGAAAACGGGGATTTTGTTGGAATTTAAAAAAGATGGAACTCCAGAAGGTATTGCCAAGATGGAGAATATTGAGGAACTGTTGAATGGAATCAAGGATTTTGTTGAAGGACAAAAGGAATTGGTAGATGCCAAAGGAGATATCTCCGAGTTTATGGAAGATGTGGCCTTGGCAACCGATTTGGACAAGGATACAGGCGATGATGATAGAGTGGCACTTATGACCATTCACTTGGCAAAAGGTTTGGAGTTTCCGTATGTATATATTGTAGGTTTGGAAGAAGATTTGTTCCCTTCGGCTATGAGTATGAGTACGCGTAGCGAGTTGGAAGAGGAGAGGAGATTGTTCTATGTGGCCCTTACCCGTGCTGAGAAGCAGGTTTATCTTACCTATGCTCAGAATAGATATAGATGGGGAAAATTGATTGATGCCGAACCCAGCCGTTTTATAGAAGAAATAGATGAGCAGTATGTGGAGAACCTTACTCCTTTGGACAATGCAGGTTATAGGTACAAATCACTTTTAGATGTTGATATTTTTGGAGAGGTAGACAAAAGTACATTACGGCAAAATAAGCCTACAAAAGGGACACCACCAAGTACGGCAAGACCCAATGAGAATCAATTACGAAAATTACGTAAGTTAAAACCAGAATTAAGCACTCCCGTTGGTAATACAAATACAATAGACCCTAATTTAGTAGAAGGCTCGTTGGTAAACCATACCCGTTTTGGAAAAGGAAAAGTAATTAAAATTGAAGGTGTTGGGAACGATAAAAAAGCAGAGATACAATTTGAAAAAAATATTAAAAAGTTGTTGTTGCGCTTTGCAAAGTTAGAAGTGATCGGGTAGAATTTAGTTGTTGGTTCTACTGTCTGGTTGAGCTGCCTGTACGGCAGACAGGCGGAGTCGAAACCTATTATTTTGTTTTCTGACGGATTGTACCTTGAGGGGGCTTTAGGAATGTTTTCTGTATAAATTTAAATCATGAAAAAATATCTTTTAATAGGGATTCTTTTTTTAATCTACAGTTGTGGAGAATCTCAGGGAAGCGTTGTTTCAAATAGTCAGTTAATCGAGAATGGCATAATTACTGAACAACAATCAGATTTAATTTTTAAAAAGGTCAAAGAGTTTCCAAATAGAACACAAATCTCATTTGCCATCATTGAAAATGGACTCGCTAAGTTTTATGGAGTAAAGCGTGAGAATGATTTTGTCCATAGTACGGAGAATCATAAAAAAGCCTTTGAAATTGGTTCGATCACTAAAGTATTTTACAGCTACGCTTCTTGCGAATTTTGTGCTTGATAATAAATTAAAATTGGATGATAAAATAAACAATTATTTAGAAGTATGTATAAAAAGGGGCAAGCAAATATCTTTTAAGGAGCTTTCTAACCATACTTCTGGACTAAACAGATTGCCTTCCAATTTAGATTTAGTATCAAACCCTGATAATCCTTATAAAGAGTATGATGAAGAAAAATTAGAAGAGTATCTAACCAATAAGTTATTCTTGTCCCAGCGTGCAGGGGAGAAATATCAATATTCTAATCTGGGTGTCGGGTTATTGGGTTATGTGCTCAGTAAAATTGATGGTACAGAATATCAAGATTTATTAAAGACCTATATTCTTGATAAGTATAATATGAAGAACTCCACTACAAATAGAAGTGAAGTGGAAGATATTTTGATAAAAGGTCTTGATGCAGCTGGTAATGAAACATCTAATTGGGATTTGTCAGCATTAACTGGAGCAGGTGGAATAGTGTCAACAGTTGAAGACTTATCAAAATTTGTAGTAGCACAATTTGATGCTTCAAATAAGGAATTGGAACTGACTAGAATTAAAACTTTTCTTATTGATGATAAAATTGATATTGGCCTTGGGTGGCACATGGTAAAGAAAAAGCCAGATGTTATATGGCATAATCATAGTGGTGGAACAGGGGGATATACATCTTCTATCATAATCAATGTAGAAAATAAAAATGGAATAGTAATTCTTTCAAACATATCAGCCTTTAATAAAAAAGCAACTAATATAGAAGATTTAGCTTTTGATTTAATGAACATGTTGGAAACTAATTTGAATTAAATAACAGTTAAACCCAATCCATTGGCAGAATTCATAAAAATATACCCAGAAAACCCAAACCCCAAAGAAATCAAAAGGGTAGTGGACATTCTTAGAAAGGGAGGCTTGGTCATATACCCCACAGATACAATATATGGGCTGGGTTGTGATATTACCAACTCCAAAGCATTGGAGAAGATAGCCCGTATAAAAGGGATTAAACTTGCCAAGGCCAATTGGTCGTTCATTTGTGCGGATTTGAGCAATTTGTCAGACTATGTACGTCAAATAGATACACCAACATTTAAGCTCTTAAAAAGAGCATTACCAGGAGCGTATACCTTTATTCTTCCAGGAAATAACAACTTGCCCAAAGACTTTAAAAAGAAGAAAACTGTTGGCATCCGTGTTCCAGATAATGCTATAGCACAAGCTTTGGTTCAAGAACTAGGAAACCCTATTGTATCTACATCTATTAGAGATGAAGATGAATTATTGGAATATACTACTGACCCAGAACTGATTTACGAAAAGTGGGACAATTTGGTAGATGTGGTCATTGATGGCGGGTATGGGGACAATGTGGCATCAACTATAATAGATTTGTCAGAAGGAGAACCAGAAGTGATTAGGGAAGGAAAAGGAAGTTTGGATATTTTGTAACTCAATTACTATTGTGCCGATGGTTACAAGGTGTCTGGTTGAGCGGAATAGAAACCTAATATGACTTTTTGTAAATATAGAAGCCGTTCCCATTTGTTATTACCTATAGATTTCTGTATTCTTAAGCTTAGGAATAGCATCAATAAAAAAAGCGACCCAAGAGGGTCGCTTTTTAAATATATACTGTTGTTTTTCTTAGTTTGCTATTGCAGGGTCTTTCATTCCTTCTTCAATCATACTATAAAACTGATCTATTTTTGGAAGCACCACAATACGTGTTCTTCTGTTTTTAGACTTTTCAGTTGAAGATAAAGGAATATAACTAGCTCTACCGGCAGCGGTCATACGCTTAGGATCTACACCATAATCATTCTGTAGTACACGAACAATGGCAGTGGCACGTTTAACACTTAAATCCCAGTTGTCCAATAATACACCACTTCTATAAGGGTCACTATCTGTATGACCTTCTACCATAAATTCAAAATCAGGTTTGTTGTTTACCACTTTGGCAACCTTGCCCAATACTTCTTTTGCTTTGTTTGTGATATTATAACTTCCACTACGGAACAACAATTTATCTGAGATGGAAACAAATACAACACCTTTTTCAACGCTGATTTGAATATCCTCATCATCCAAGTTTCCAAGAACACCTTTTAAACTCTGAACCAAAGAAAGGTTTACAGAATCTCGTCGTGTAATTGCATTTTGTAACTTACGTATTGTTAAATCTTTTTCTTGAAGGCTTTCCAAAGATTTCTCTAAGTTCTCAGCTCCTTTGGTGGTAAGCGTGGTCAAATTACCCATATTGTTAATCAACTCTTGATTGTTGGCCTTTAAGAAAGCATTTTGATCTTCTAAAGTGCTTAACCTGGCCGTGGCCGTGGCTTTCTCTTCTAAACAGCCATTTAGTTTGACTGTTGCTGAGTTTAATAAGTCTTGAGTTTCTTTTTGTTGTGCCTCTAAATCAGCATATTTTTTTTGGGATACACAAGAGGACAATAAAAGTGTTACACCCAAACAGCCTAGAATAATTTTCTTCATAATGATGTTTAAAATTTAATTGTTTGTATAAATTGGTTTAAGTCCAAAATTCATTTTCAAAATTATGTAAAATGATTTTTTTTGATAATGTATATTCGTTAATCTTTTACTAAAATGTTAAAATTTCTTACTTGATGTACGAAATGTGACCACACTATGGATTTCGTAGTGTAGTATTTTTTGATAAAATGCACTTTTTCACGCTTCTTATATATTTTCTTAAAGTTACGATAAAAACTTAGGTGAGCCCTAATAATAGCAAAGCAATGCAATAATTTTAGTTGAAAAATAAAACGTACCCCTGCCACACCATCTAATAATAACCGTATAAAAACGATAAGAAAAGCCTTTCTTATGGGAAGGTTTTTGGTAATGGAGTAGAGGGAATTCCTAAAATTTAAATAGGTTTTCTTAGGATTCATATTATTTAAAGTGGAACCTCCTAGGTGATAAACATGGCTTGCGCCCGTATAGAATACTTTATACCCTCTGTTTTTTGCCCGCCAACACAGATCTACTTCTTCTTGATGAGCAAAGTAATCCTCATCAAACCCACCTAGTAAATGGTATAGTTCACTTTTAATAAACATACAGGCGCCTGTCGCCCAAAAAATTTCTTTTACATCATTGTACTGCCCTTTATCCTCTTCCAAAGCTTGGAAAATACGTCCACGGCAAAAAGGATAGCCCAATTGATCAATGTAACCACCAGCAGCACCGGCATACTCAAAATAATCCTTACGTTTTAAATCTAATATTTTGGGTTGTATAATTGCGGCTTCTGGGATTTCGTTAAAGGCTCTTTTAATGGGTTCAAGCCAATGTTCACTTACTTCTACATCAGAATTCAACAAACAATATACATCAGCACTTATATGCTGTAATGCATCATTGTAGCCTTTGGCATAACCGCCATTGGACTTATTTTGAATGATTTTTATGTTTGGATACTGCTCTTTTAAAAAAGAGATAGAAGTGTCTGTAGAAGCATTGTCCGCAACATAAATATCTGCATTTTTTGAATGCCGAATAACTGATGGAAGGAATTTTTCCAACAGTGCAGCACCGTTCCAGTTGAGTATGACAATTGCTATCTTCAAAACGGTAGCAAATTAACGGCTAAAATCAGGAATTTGCCTTAAAAAAGTATATTTTTCTTCTAGTAAATTCATTTTACAATAATAATGTTCCAATCCATTGGTTACCATTAAATAATTTGCCTGCAATTGCATGTTGTAACGTGCTATTTGGTCAAAAACCGATTGGGATATTTTTATTTCTGGAGCTTTGCATTCCACTAATATATGAATACTCCCATCTGAATTGAACACAACTACATCATACCTCTTTGTTAGATTGTTGATTTTTAGTTGTTTCTCAACATTAATATGAGATTTAGGGTATTTTTTTTCTTCAATCAGGTATTTTACAACATGTTGCCGTACCCATTCTTCCGGTTGTAGCACCACAAATTTTTTACGGATAAGATCAAAAATTTGGACTTTATTTTCGCTATTTTTGAATCTAAAGTCGTATGCTGGAAAATTCAATAACTGCATAGCGCAAATTTGATGTTTTTTTTTGGATGGATGAAGTTAAGCAAATAGTAATCGATATTAAAAACGGTAATATAAAACCCATTTATTTTTTAATGGGTGAAGAAGCCTATTATATTGATCGGATAGCAGAATACATTGAAAAAAATGTACTGACCGAGGAAGAACGCGGGTTCAATCAAATGGTGCTTTACGGTAAGGAGGCCAGTATTGATGAGATTGTCAGCAATGCTAAACGTTATCCCATGATGTCTGAAAAACAAGTGGTCATTGTAAAAGAAGCACAGCATTTGTCCCGTAGCATCGAAAAATTGAATTCTTATGTAGAACAGCCTCAATTATCCACAATTTTGGTCATCTGTTATAAATATGGAAAGCTGGATAAGCGTAAAAAATTATACAAATCCATAAAGGCCAATGGAATATTGTTTGAAAGTAAGAAGCTGTATGAAAATCAAGTTTCTGATTGGATAAGAAGAATTTTACAAGGAAAAGGATATAGCATTACTCCTAAGGCTGCCATCTTACTGGTTGAGTTTTTAGGAACCGACTTAAGTAGAATCAACAATGAGTTAGAGAAATTGCAATTGGTGGTTCCCAAAGAAACAGAAATAACACCTGATGCTATTGAGGAGCATATAGGTATAAGTAAGGATTACAATAATTTTGAGCTTAAAAAAGCTTTAGGAGAGAAAAATGTAGTTAAAGCAGCTAGGATAATCAACTATTTTTCCCAAAACCCTAAAGACAATCCTTTTGTTGTTACCATCACTTTACTTAATACCTTTTTTTCTCAGCTATTAAAATATCATGGATTAAAAGACCACTCTTCTAGAAGCGTGGCCAGTGCCTTGGGAGTAAACCCTTTCTTTGTATCGGAATTTCAAACAGCTGCTAGAAATTACCCCATGAAAAAAGTAAGCAGAATCATTTCCCATCTCAGAGAACTAGACCTTAAAGGAAAAGGAGTGGGTGCTACCAATATTTCCCATGCAGACCTTTTAAAGGAACTTTTGGTGAAAATCATATAGTTTCTCACAGGAGGAAGGACTTTATCATCCGCTCTGTAAATTTGGGATACTTCTAATTAAAAGATCAAATAAATATCTTTTAATGTTTCATTAAGTTGCTTCTTGGTAGTCTATTTTCTGTCTACACTGTATTTTCCAGGGCCTAAAAGCATAACAACAACAAAAAAGGCTAAGTAAAGCAATGCTTTCTCTTTTACTCCAAATGGGTCAGAACCATGGACGAAAAGTATTGCAACAGCCATAGTAATAGTTGGGGGGACAGCTGCCCAACGAGTTTTAAAACCAACAATTAAGAGTATAGGACATACAAACTCTCCAATTACAGCAAGAAAAAGCGATGGAGTTGCACCAATACCAATAGGGTTTCCAAATTCAAAATTGCCGCTAATTAAATTTTGGAATTTATCTATTCCATGTGTAAGCAGCATAGCGGATGGCGCAATTCGTAAAATTGCAAGGCCAACATTATTTTTCAATGAGTTTTTCATGTTTAAAAAGGGGGCTTTTTGTTTGCCTAAAAATAATGATTTATTATGTTAATATTATGTTAATATTAAGGAGAAGAGGAGGCTAATAAGACAAAACACTAAGCCTTTGTTTAAAAAATAGCTGGATAATCATTAGGGTTTGCCTCGTGCATTATAGCATATACCTTTTCAAAAATATCTTCCTCATTGGGTTTGGAAAAGTAATCACCATCAGTTGCATAGGCAGGTCTGTGTGCCTTGGCAGTCAATGTTAGAGGAGGACTGTCCAAATACTGGTAGCCATCTTGTTTTTCTATAATCTCGCGTATAAGATAAGCGGAGCATCCTCCAGGGACATCTTCATCAATTACTAATAAGCGATTGGTTTTTTGAATACTTCTTACTACATCATGTTGGATATCAAATGGCAGCAGACTTTGTGCGTCTATGACTTCTGCATTAATCCCAACTTCTTTTAAATCCGAAGCAACTTTTAATACAATTCTTAAAGTTGAGCCATAAGAAAGTAAGGTAATATCTGTACCTTCTTTAACTGTTTCCACAACACCTATAGGGGTGCATAATTCGCCTAAATTATTAGGTTGTACTTCTTTTAGCCTATATCCATTTAAGCTTTCTATGACCAGTGCTGGTTCATCGCTTTTCATCAATGTATTATAAAATCCTGCAGCTTTGGTCATGTTCCTTGGAACCAGTATGTACATTCCTCTTAAAAAGTGGATTAACCCACCCATCTGCGAGCCAGAATGCCAAATACCTTCTAAACGATGTCCTCGTGTTCTTACAATGAGCGGCGCTTTTTGTTTACCTACAGTTCTGTAATGAAGACTGGCCAAATCATCACTCAAAGTTTGTAAAGCGTACAAGATATAATCCAAATATTGTATTTCTGCAATAGGGCGTAACCCTCTTAATGCAAGACCTATTCCTTGACCAATAATTGAGGTTTCTCTAATTCCTGTGTCTGCTAATCTAAGTTTTCCATATTTTTTTTGAAGCCCCTCCAATCCTTGGTTTACATCACCAATGGCGCCAGTATCCTCTCCAAATATTAATAACTCAGGATACTTTGCAAAGAGTTTATCAAAATTATCCCTTAAAATTATTCTGCCATCCACCTTGACCAAATCTGTGCCATATGTAGCCTTTACTTCGGCAACATTGGTAGCTTTACTAGGTAATTCGCTATATAGGTGAGAACTGTATTTAGGTTGCATTTCTTTTAAGAAATTAACTACCCAATGTTGTAATGCATTCTTTTCTGGGGTGTTTTCTTCTAAAAGATACCTTAATGCTTTTCTAGATTTAGATGCAAAATCTTTATTAACAGGCTCCTCTATAGCAATAAGATTATTTTTGATCTTATTGATAAAAACTTTATTTGGACTGGAATTGGCAGCTTTTTCCAATAGTGCTACCAAAGTTTTTTTTACTTGTTTGTACGGGGTTAAAAATTCTTCCCATGCTTCTTTTCTAGCAGCTCTTACTTCTCTTTTTATAGACTTCTCTATGGCTAACAATTCTTCTTCTGAAGCAATATTATTCTCTATAATGAATTCTCTAAAACGTTTATTACAATCGTTTTCTTTTTCCCAAGCTAATCTTTCTTCAGATTTATATCTTTCATGAGACCCAGAGGTAGAGTGTCCTTGCGGCTGGGTAAGTTCCGTTACATGGATAAGTATGGGCACATGTTCTTCCCTTGCTAAATCCGATGCATTTTCATAAGCGTGTATCAAAGCCGTATAATCCCATCCTTTTACCTTTACCAACTCATAACCAAGATTATCATCATCTTTTCTAAAACCTTCAAGAATTTTAGAAATATCACTTTTTGTAGTATGGTATTTTGCAGGGACCGATATGCCATATTCATCATCCCAAACGCTTATTATCATTGGTACTTGGAGTACGCCTGCTGCATTGATGACTTCAAAGAAATGTCCTTCACTGGTACTTGCATTTCCAATTGTGCCCCATGCCACTTCATTTCCATTGTGAGAGAATTTTGTGGCATCAACATCTTTTATTTCCCGATAGACCTTGGATGCTTGAGCCAACCCCAATAATCTGGGCATTTGACCCGCAGTACAAGAAATGTCTGCACTACTGTTTTTTTGTTGTGTTAAGTTTTTCCAGCTACCATCTTCATTAAGACTATGCGTAATAAAATGTGCCCCCATTTGCCTACCTGCACTCATAGGCTCTTTTTCTATGTCCGTAGTTGCATATAAGCCGTGGAATAAGTTTTTAGGAGTTAATAGACCTAATGCCATCATAAAGGTTTGGTCTCTGTAATAACCGCTTCTAAAATCCCCATTCTTAAATGAACGGGCCATTGCTAATTGTGGAAGTTCTTTACCATCGCCAAAAATTCCAAATTTGGCTTTTCCATTTAATACTTCTCTTCTCCCCAATAAACTACATTCCCTACTTGTGACCGCTGTTTCATAATCTTTAATGATCTGTGATTTAAAATCATTAAAAGAAATGTCATTACTGGTCTTAGATTCAATTTTCATTAATTGGAGTGGCTTTATGCGAAAGTACCAAAATTGAATGTTTTTTGCAATTAATAAAAAGGGATAAATAGTATGGATTTATTAACGAAGATGATGATGACAATCAACTTGTTGAAAATAAATCAGAAAAAAGGGATTTTATTACGAATGTTTCAACAAATCAGAACCATTTTCTTGTAAATAACCCAATGAGGGTCTTAGGGCTTAAAGTGACAATAAACCTAATTTTTTCTTTATAATTGGGCTGTGCTACCTCCCAACCATTATTAGAGTATAATGGAAAATAGAGTTCAAAATAATCTGTAACCAAATTAAGACGTACACCAGAATCATAGACAAAACGATTGTTTAGCCCTTTGTTTTTCATAAAGCCTGCATCCCCATATAGTTCTATCCACCTCCAAAGATTAAAACTTGTGTTTACAGTTGCCATCCAATCGTTGGCAAAAGGATTGTCCAATTTGGATTTAAACCCCCCTTCTGCAATAATAATTTGCTGACTGTAAATTCCGGAATCCTCAGAACGTCCTAAATAGTTGTAATCAAAAAGATAATCTGTGGGCCTATCCAATGCAAAGCTGAAGTAGTCATTAGAGTTGGTCTTGTTTCTTAAAAATTTACCGGCAAAAACACGAACATTGAACTGCCTGTTGTTTTCAAAAAGTTTTCTGTACTCTAAATTAAAAGCCAGTTTGGTGAAGTCACTGGAATGTTGCGCATCTACAAACCATGTTATATGGTTTATAATACCTCTATTAGAGTTGATATACCTTGCATTGAGTACGCTATAGTCAGGTTCTTCCAAACCCTCTAAACTTTCATCAATATTTCTAAAAACATTCACATACCTTAAAGAAATAAATTCTCTTTTATTGGAAATTAAATTGCCTGGTCGCCAACCAAAAGATACAGCAGGTGTAATCTTAGAGTAACGAGAATTTTCTTGGAAGTGGAAAGAAGAACCACCTAAAGAATAGTTAGATACATAGAGACCAGTTTTTTCATGGTATTTGCGATAATTAAATTTTCCATAACCAACAAATGCTTTTTCACTAAACGAATATGACGGAGAAAAATCATAAATAAAAGGACGTTCCAATAAAGTTTTATTGTGAATGCGCATTCCGGGTGTTAGCCCATCATAAATATTAAAACCTACTACTGGAACATAAAATACTTGGGTAAAGTTAGGATCTTCTGCATCCTTGAAAAATTGAAATTTCAGTCGTTTGTTACTGGAAAAGAAACCATTTAGTGTTTTCCAATTATCCCTTTGATTAAATTCAGGTATTTTATGGTCATAATTCAAAACCAATTTGTCTGCACCATTCCTTGGAATGGTAAATGTTTTTTGTGTAGTTATATTAGAAAACCAATGTCTGGAAACTATAGAGTCTTTTTTGAGTGCAAATAGAGAAATAGGTACATTGGTGCCTTTTTTGTTTTTAAGGGTCAATTGTATTGAGTCTTCACTTTTGATTACTTTTTTGATTTTAAAATCAATCCTTTTATTTGTGGACACATACTCATTAAAAAACCAATCTACATTTTTATCTGTGGAACTGCTCAGAATAGACTTGAAGTCTTCAGGATGAACTTCTTTGAGTTGATGGTTTTCATAAAATATTTTAATACCATTGTTTATTTCTCCTTTTCCAATATAGTCGGATAAATAGGCGAGACCCAATCCTGCTTTGTACCTGTTCGCTATCTTTTGGTTGAATTTTATCAAGGAGTCGTTTGGAGTGGTCAGTGCTTGATTCCAATTTTTTCGTGCAGATAACATATATAAAAAGGAATACTGCTCATTAAAATCCATTTTAGCCAAACGCAAACTTTTAACACCCCACATTTTGGACAATTTCCCCAATAATTTTTGTTCAGGGTAATGAGTTTCAACATAATCAATCATCAAATAATTGATAATGGCATCAGATACCCATTTTTCTTTTCTGGGGTCTAGAAACATAGTTTCCTTTAGCCAACTGGTAAGAGCAGTTTTTAAGAACTTCATCTCAAATTGAAATTGTTCTTCATAAGGCCTTATGAATGAGGGTAATTGGTTAATGCCATAAAGAGGGGTTTTGTTATAATCAATTTCACTTACCATCAGTTGTTCATGGGGAAATTTCCCAAGATTTTCAGTAATGAATTCTGCAACCTTATTTATGGATATTCCTTGGGGAATTTTATCATATCTTATAGATTGAATGTCAGTAATTACAGTTAAAGTAGGTGTTTTATGTTTTGTAAATGTTTTTATTGGTTTTAGAATAATGTCACAATTTTTTTGTTGTGTGGCCTTTAGCGTTACATATTGCCCATTTGGAAATTCAGAATTATTCTTTTCATAAAAGTTGGATGCTAAATACAGGTTGCGGGGATAAGTTAAGTTTATCGTGCTATTTGTAATATCTGTATATAGGTCTTCTAGATTTTTGTTGGAATATAAGTTCCATTTCCCATTATATACAGCTGGAGTTAAATACCAATCCTTTAAATAATAGCCATTTTTACTATTATAACCATATGAGGTAAATTTGTTTGGAGGTAATTTCACCGTATAGGTAAGAAACAAGCTAGTGGATGCTCCAGAAGCTAGGGCTTGTCCCAATTCAATTTTTATAATGTCACTCCCTTTAACACGTTCCCAATGCAATCCTTGGTAGTCACGGGATACAATACTGAGAATATCTGTATACCCTCTTTCATAATCTTTGGCTAAGTGTATGCTTTTTTTGAACTCCTCAGCAAACCGTTTGGCAAGAGCTGTGTTTTTATTAGCATAAGCATGTGTCCAATCATTAAAGTAGAGTGTGCTGAGACTGTCTTTAGAGTTATTTACATAAATAAACTGCTGCTGAACATTTATTTCTTTTGACGCCCCATCCAGAATGGCTGTAATAGTATTTGTATGTTGTGCATGGCTTGTTCCCAAGCATACTAAAATTAGTAAGACAATACTTGCCTTGTAAGAGAATGTGTTTTTTGTTGTAAACATATTAAAAATTAGGACTTAGCGTATGTCCTTTATAGAATGCATCTAGAATATCGACCACTTCTTTTTCTGTATCTACAATTTGTATAAGGTCTAGGTCGTCTGGGCTTATATTGCCTGCTTTTAACATGGTGTTTTTTACCCAATCAAATAACCCTTCCCAAAACTCTGAGCCTACTAATATTATGGGAAATTTTCCAATTTTATGGGTCTGTATCAGAGTAATTGCTTCAAAAAGTTCATCCAAAGTGCCAAATCCTCCTGGCATTACCACAAATCCTTGAGAATATTTTACGAACATTACTTTTCTTACAAAAAAGTAATCAAAATCTAAACTTTTATCTATATCAATAAATGGATTGTCATGCTGCTCAAAAGGAAGGTCAATATTTAATCCTACAGAAGTTCCACCTGCCAAATGAGCACCTTTGTTCCCAGCTTCCATAATTCCGGGTCCTCCACCAGTGATAACCCCATAACCAGCTTCAGAAAGTGCTTTGGCTGTATTTACTGCTAATGAATAATACAGATCATCCTCTTTGGTACGGGCAGAGCCAAATATGGAAACACAAGGTCCTATAGCACTCATTTTTTCGAAACCATTGACAAATTCTCCCATGATTTTGAAAAGAGCCCAAGAATCATTGGTTTTTATTTCGTTCCAACCTTTATTGTGTTTTTCTTTTCTCATATACCCTCAATTATAAGTTTTACAATTAACAATAATTAATTTGTATTTTATTGTTCCATGTATATTGTTATACCGCTAATTCTTTCTTTAAAAATTTTGCAGTATAACTTTTTTTATCTTTTGCTACCTGCTCTGGTGTTCCTTGTGCAACAATCATTCCGCCACCACGCCCCCCTTCGTATCCAATATCAATAATATAATCAACAATTTTTATCACATCCATATTATGCTCTATGACCAAAACAGTATTCCCTTTGTCCACTAATCTATCCAAAACACCCATTAAAACTCTAATATCTTCAAAGTGAAGTCCAGTGGTAGGCTCGTCCAAGATATAAAAAGTATTTCCAGTATCTCGTTTAGAAAGTTCAGTAGCCAATTTAATTCGTTGTGCTTCACCGCCAGATAGGGTAGTGGATTGCTGCCCTAAGGATATATACCCCAATCCTACATCTTGGATGGTTTTTAGTTTTCTATATATTTTAGGAATGTTCTCAAAAAATGGTACCGACTCGTTTATGGTCATTTCCAATATGTCAGAAATGGATTTTCCTTTATAGCGTATTTCTAAAGTTTCTCTATTGAACCTCTTTCCATTACAGGTTTCACATTCCACATAAACATCTGGAAGAAAATTCATTTCTATAACTCTTAATCCACCTCCTTGGCAGGTTTCACACCTACCCCCTTTTACATTAAAACTAAATCTCCCAGGTTTGTACCCTCGTATAGCAGCCTCTGGGGTTTTGGTGAACAAAGAGCGGATTTCCCCAAAAACACCTGTGTATGTTGCTGGGTTAGAGCGTGGTGTTCTCCCAATAGGCGATTGATTAATGTCTATAACCTTGTCTATATGTTCCAATCCCTTTATTTTACTATAAGGCATTGGTTTTTTGACCCCGTTAAAATAATGGGCGTTCATTATAGGATAGAGTGTTTCGTTGATCAATGTAGATTTACCACTTCCAGAAACTCCGGTAACTCCGATCATTTTTCCTAATGGGAATTCTGCTGTAATGTTTTTTAGATTGTTTCCAATGCAGTTAGAAATCACAATTTTCTTTCCATTTCCTTTTCTACGCTTTTCTGGTATGGCAATTTGCTTTTTACCAGTAATATAATCAGCCGTTAGGGTATGATAGTTTTTTAAATCTTCCGGTTTTCCTTCAGATATTATTTCGCCACCGTGCTTACCAGCTTTGGGACCAATATCAATGACGTGGTCTGCATGCATGATCATGTCCTTGTCATGCTCTACCACTATTACAGAATTTCCTATGTCACGTAATGATAAAAGGGATTTTATTAATCGTTCATTGTCTCTTTGGTGAAGACCTATACTGGGTTCATCTAAAATATAGAGCACCCCGACCAATTGAGAGCCAATTTGTGTTGCCAAACGGATACGCTGTGCTTCCCCGCCAGAAAGGGATTTGGAGCTTCTGCCAAGAGAAAGGTAATCTAAGCCAACATCCAATAAAAATTGAATGCGAGTTTTAATTTCTTTGATGATCTCTTCAGCAATTTTCAATTGATTTCCATCTAGTTTTTTATCCAAATCAGAAAAGAAATCTGCCAATTCTGAAATATCCATTTTAGATAAGTCGGCTATGTTCTTGTTTTCGATCTTAAAATAAAGGGATTCAATTTTTAAACGGGAACCATTACAAGTTGGGCATTCAATTTTATCCATGAATTCCTTTGCCCATCTTTTAATGGATGTGGAATCGGCCTGCTCAAACTGGTTTTTTATAAAATGGGCAATACCCTCATAATCAATTTTATATGTTCTTTTTACGCCCAATGTTTTGGAATCTACCACAAAGCTTTCTTCTCCGCCATTAAGGATTAAATCCAATGCTTCTTGTGGAATTTTTGAGATGGCATCAGTCAATTCAAAGTTGTATCGTTGGGCAATGGTTTCAATCTGTTTAAACGCCCATGATTTTTTGTATTCGCCCAAAGGAGCAATACCACCGGTTGCAATAGATAGTTTTCTATCGGGAAATATTTTATTTTCATTTACTTGATGCACATGTCCTAAACCATTACAACTCTTGCACATTCCTTTTGGAGAGTTAAAAGAAAAAGTATTTGGCTCAGGAAGAGGGTAAGATATACCTGTTGTGGGGCACATTAAATCCCTACTAAAATATCTAGCCTCAGCTTGTCCTTCTTCCAAGACCATCAATACATTTTCGCCACTGTACATGGCAGTGTTTATAGTTTCTGTAAGGCGTTTGTCCATCTCTGGGCTATCAACCATTTTTAAACGGTCTATTACTATTTCTATATCATGGGTTTTGTAACGATCCACCTTCATGCCCTTAACAATATCCAATACTTCACCATCTACCCTGACTTTTACAAAACCTTGTTTGGCAATTTGCTCAAACAATTCCCTATAGTGCCCTTTTCTGGATTTAATAATGGGAGAAAGAATATTTATCTTTTTCTCCTGATAGTCTTTTTTAATGAGCTCTTTTATTTGCTCATCACTATAGCTCACCATTTTTTTGTCAGTATTGTAGCTATAAGCGTCTGCAGCTCTAGCAAACAATAATCTGAGAAAATCATACACTTCTGTAATGGTGCCCACTGTTGAGCGCGGAGACTTAGAAGTGGTTTTTTGTTCTATGGCAATAACAGGAGAAAGACCATCAATTTTATCTACATCTGGACGTTCAAGTCCTCCTAAAAACTGTCTGGCATAGGCCGAAAAAGTTTCAATATACCTACGCTGTCCTTCTGCATAAATGGTATCAAAAGCTAAAGAAGATTTTCCACTTCCAGAAAGTCCAGTGATGACCACCAGTTTTTCTCTTGGAATGGTTACATCAATATTTTTAAGGTTATGTACTCTTGCACCCTTGACCTCAATATTTTCGGTGTAGCTTATCATTTATTTTAGTAAAACCGCGAAGTTACGATTTTGCCCCCTAAAATGGAAGCTGGGCCTGTTCTGATTTTGTTAATTGATTTTAAGTCAATTATTTATTAGTTGGAAATAATCCAAGTTAATCTTGGAATTATTCCACAATATGTTTAAATTGAGCTGCTCAGGTTACCTTGATAGGAATCAAGAGGTGAAAAATACATCTATTGGGTTTCAACTCTGCTCTACCTGACAAATTAAGCTAAATGGAAAACGAACTTACCGTAGCACGGTTTATAGAAGTTAGAAGAAAATTGGGTTGTACCCAAGTAGAATTTGCTAAGTTATTGGGAGTATCCAACACTACGGCCGATTTGGAAAGGGGAAAGACTAAATTATCCGGTAGAGTAGTGGCAGAGTTGTTAAAACAATTTAAAATAAACCCACTTTGGTTGTTTGGCAATAGTGAACAGCAATATTTGGAAACGTCTAACATGAGTGTAATCCCCAAAATGATTACAGTAGATTCTAGTGGCAATGAAAATATGGTTTTGGTGAATGCCAAGGCTGCTGCAGGCTACCCGCAAAACATACAAGATGTAAGTTGGTACAAACAATTGCCGGCATTTGACTTTCCCATTCCAGAATTTAGAAATGCTACCTATAGAGGCTTTCAAGTAGAGGGAGATAGTATGTTGCCCAATTTAAAACCTGGTGAATGGGTCTTGGCCAAAGCTATTGAGCACATAGATGATGTTAGTCCCAATAAAATATACGTAGTGGTCTTGGAGGATGCTGTTTTGGTCAAAAAGATTGAAAGATTGCCAAAATCCAACAACATTACGTTGATCTCTTTAAATGAAAGTTACCCGCCATATGGCATAAAACCTTTTCAGATACAGGAGCTTTGGCAGGTAAACAGTAAAATTACTTTTGGGGTGGATGCCACAACAGAGAAAGGGCTTTTAAGACAACTGCAAGAATCTATGGAAGATTTAAAAAGACAATTGGGGAAATAGGTTTGGCTATGGTTAGTTGCTGCGATGAAACGCAAACCATTGTGTCTGTTGCACAACTACTTGCTAAAAGCATCAATATTTCGTAACTTACTATATGCAAGGTAGTAAGAAATATCAAGAAAAAATGTTCACTAACTTTCAGTTGAGTGATCGTATTCCAAAGAAAAATTTTTATCGCATATTAAATGAAAAACAAAAAAGAAAGAATACCGTTGTTCCTCCATTATATGTAAAGGCTGCCCAATAGCTAA
>CAYNLI010000037.1:0-23108 GCA_964398035.1 uncultured Flavobacteriaceae bacterium
TATTGGATGCCGTATGTAGATATTTGCCTTCTCCTTTAGATAAAGAAGCAATTATTGGAACTAATCCTGATACTGGAAATGAAATTTCACGTAAACCAGATGTAAAAGAGCCATTTGCTGCTTTGGCGTTTAAAATTGCTACAGACCCTTTTGTTGGTCGTTTGGCATTTTTCCGTGTGTATTCTGGGCGTTTGGATGCTGGGTCTTATGTATTGAACAATCGTTCAGGTAAAAAAGAACGTATCTCGCGTATTTATCAAATGCATGCCAATAAGCAAAATGCCATTGATTATATAGAAGCAGGGGATATTGGAGCAGCTGTAGGTTTCAAGAGTATTAAAACAGGAGATACGCTTACTGATGTGAAACATCCAATTGTTTTAGAGTCGATGGACTTCCCTGATCCAGTAATTGGTATAGCGGTTGAGCCAAAAACAAAGGCCGATGTTGATAAGCTAGGTATGGCTTTAGGTAAATTAGCTGAAGAAGACCCTACTTTTCAAGTAAAAACAGATGAAGCTTCTGGACAGACAATCATTTCTGGAATGGGAGAACTTCACTTAGATATCATTGTTGATAGATTAAGACGTGAATTTAAAGTTGAAGTCAATCAAGGAGAACCTCAAGTGGAATATAAAGAAGCTTTAACTAAGACTACAGGTCACAGGGAAACTTATAAAAAGCAATCTGGTGGTCGTGGTAAGTTTGGAGATATTGTATTTGAAATGGGCCCTGCGGATGATGACTTTGAAGGAGTGGGCTTACAATTTATAGATAAAATTAAAGGTGGTCGTATTCCTAAAGAATTCATTCCATCTGTTGAGAAAGGTTTCAAAATGGCAATGAGCAATGGTCCTCTAGCTGGTTATGAAATGGATAAAATGAAGGTAACACTTAGTGATGGTTCATTCCACGCGGTGGATTCAGATTCACTTTCCTTTGAGTTGGCAGCTAAAATGGGTTACAAAGCTGCTGCTAAAGCTGCGGGTGCTGTGATTATGGAGCCTATAATGAAATTAGAGGTGCTGACTCCTGAAGAAAATATGGGTGATATAGTCGGAGATTTAAACCGACGTAGAGGTCAAGTCAGTGATATGTCTGATAGAGCAGGTTCTAAAGTTGTTAAGGCAACAGTGCCATTATCAGAAATGTTTGGTTATGTTACATCATTAAGAACATTATCATCTGGTAGGGCAACTTCTACTATGGAGTTTTCGCATTATGCTCAAACACCAAGTAATATTTCAGAAACTGTAATTAAAGCTGCAAAAGGGGAAACCACTTAAATTTAGGAAGATGAGTCAAAAAATTAGAATAAAATTAAAGTCATATGATCATAATTTAGTTGATAAATCAGCTGAGAAGATTGTTAAGACGGTGAAGTCTACCGGTGCAGTGGTAACGGGGCCAATTCCTTTGCCAACACATAAAAAGATATTTACGGTTTTACGTTCGCCACACGTGAACAAAAAATCTAGGGAGCAGTTTCAATTATGTTCTTATAAGAGATTATTGGATATATATAGCTCTTCATCAAAAACTATTGATGCTTTAATGAAACTTGAATTGCCAAGTGGAGTTGAAGTTGAGATTAAAGTGTAGTGCTTTAAAGTTGAAAGTTCAGCTTTCAAAATACATGTCCAGCGCGTTTCGCAAAGGAAAAATGGAAAAAATAAATTCGGGGTCGAATTATTTTGACCCTGTTTTTTTGTCAAATATTTGACAATTTAAAAAGAGTTTTTAGTAATTAATAAATATAAATTATGTCTGGGTTAATAGGAAAAAAAGTAGGCATGACCAGCATCTTTGATGAAAGTGGGAAGAATGTCCCATGTACAGTTATCGAAGCTGGACCATGTGTGGTTACCCAAGTCAGAACCGAAGAGGTAGACGGGTACAGTGCCCTTCAACTTGGTTTCGATGACAAGGCAGAAAAGCGTGCAAATGGACCTGAAATGGGTCATTTTAAAAAAGCAGGTACTTCTCCTAAGAAAAAAGTCATTGAATTCCGGGATTTTGAAGGTGAATACAAATTAGGAGACACCATTGGTGCCGACCTTTTTGTAGAGGGAGAGTTTGTAGATGTTATTGGAACATCTAAAGGAAAAGGTTTTCAAGGTGTTGTTAAAAGACATGGCTTTGCTGGTGTTGGACAAGCAACTCACGGTCAACATAACAGATTAAGGGCTCCAGGTTCAATTGGTGCGGCTTCTTATCCTGCAAGAGTTTTTAAGGGAATGAAAATGGCCGGTAGAATGGGTGGAGATCGAGTAACCGTTCAGAACCTAAAAATTTTAAAAGTAGTTCCAGAAAAGAACCTTATTGTTGTTAAAGGTTGTGTTCCTGGTCATAAAAACGCTTACATAACTATTGAGAAGTAATGAAAGTAGCAGTTTTAGATATTAAAGGAAAAGAAACAGGTAGAAAGGCAGACCTTTCTGATGATGTTTTCGGAATAGAGCCTAATAATCACGCTATTTATTTAGATGTGAAGCAATATAGGGCTCATCAAAGACAAGGTACGCACAAGGCTAAAGAAAGAGCTGAGATTGCAGGTAGTACAAGAAAGATAAAAAAGCAAAAGGGAACGGGTACTGCACGTGCGGGTAGTATCAAATCTCCAATTTTTAGGGGTGGTGGTCGTATTTTTGGCCCAAGACCTAAGGATTATACTCAAAAACTTAACAAGAACGTTAAGCGTTTGGCTAGAAAATCGGCTTTAAGCTTAAAGACTAAAGAAAAATCGATTTTGGTGGTTGAAGATTTTAATTTTGAAACTCCAAAAACCCAAGATTTTATCCAAGTTTTAAAGTCTTTAGGACTAGAGAATAAAAAATCTTTATTTGTGTTGGGCGATTCAAATATTAATGTATATTTGTCGTCACGCAATTTAAAGCGTTCCGAGGTCATAAATAGCTCAGAATTAAGTACTTACAAAATATTAAACGCAAATAATATTGTACTTATGGAAGGGGCTTTGGAAGGAATAGAAGCGAACTTAAAAAAGTAGTTAAATCATGAGTGTGTTGATAAAGCCAATTATTACGGAAAAGATGACTGCTGATAGTGAATTGTATAATCGCTATGGCTTCATTGTGGACCCTAAGGCAAACAAGCTTCAAATTAAAGAAGCGGTAGAAACTGCTTATGGTGTTTCTGTTAGAAAAGTTCGTACCATGAATTATGGTCCCACTCGTAAATCCCGTTATACCAAGACAGGTGTGCAGCACGGGAAAACAAATGCTATTAAAAAGGCAATTGTAGATGTGGCAGAAGGAGATATTATTGATTTTTACAGTAATCTATAAAGACAAGAAATGTCAGTTAGAAAATTAAAACCAATCACGCCAGGACAGCGTTTTAGAGTAGTAAATGGGTTTGACGCCATTACTACTGATAAGCCGGAGAAAAATTTACTTGCTCCGTTAAAAAAGTCTGGTGGTAGAAACAGTCAAGGAAAAATGACGATTCGCCATAGAGGTGGGGGTCATAAAAGAAGGTATCGAGTAATAGATTTTAAAAGGGACAAGCAAGATGTTGTTGGTGCTGTAGAATCTATTCAATATGATCCAAACAGAACAGCATTTATTGCCTTGGTAGAGTATACTGATGGCGAGAAAAGGTATATAGTTGCTCAGAATGGGTTGCAAGTTGGTCAGGAAATTTCGTCAGGAGATAAAGCTGGGCCAGAAATAGGCAACGCACTTCCTTTAAGCAATATTCCTTTAGGGACAATTATATCTTGTATAGAGTTGCGTCCAGGTCAAGGAGCTGTAATGGCAAGAAGTGCAGGTACGTTTGCGCAATTGATGGCAAGAGAAGGTAAATTTGCTACTATAAAATTACCTTCTGGTGAAACTAGATTGGTATTGGTAAATTGTTTGGCTACTATCGGTGCGGTTTCTAATTCTGATCATCAATTACTTGTGTCTGGTAAAGCAGGTAGAAGTAGATGGTTGGGTAGAAGACCAAGAACTAGACCAGTAGCGATGAACCCTGTCGATCACCCAATGGGTGGTGGTGAAGGTAGAGCTTCGGGTGGACATCCAAGATCTAAAAATGGAATTCCTGCTAAAGGCTTTAGAACTCGTTCTAAGACAAAGAGTACCAATAGATATATATTAGAACGTAGAAAGAAATAAAAAAGTAGAAAGAAATGGCACGTTCACTAAAAAAAGGACCTTACGTTCATTACAGTTTAGAAAAAAAGATTCAACAGAATGTTGAATCTGGTAAAAAGACTGTTATTAAAACTTGGTCTAGAGCATCAATGATAACACCAGATTTTGTTGGTTTGACTATTGCGGTTCATAACGGAAGACAATTTGTTCCTGTTTATGTAACGGAAAATATGGTTGGACACAAATTGGGAGAATTTTCACCAACACGGTCTTTTAGAGGTCATGCAGGTGCAAAAAACAAAGGTAAAAAGTAAGCTATGGGAGTTCGAAAAAGACAGATGGCCGAAAAGATAAAGGCTGATAAAAAGCTTATAGCTTTTGCTAAATTGAATAATTGCCCAACCTCACCTAGAAAAATGCGTTTAGTTGCAGATCAGGTAAGAGGGGAGCAAATAGAAAAAGCACTTGCTATTTTAAAATTTAGCCCAAAGGAAGCTTCACGTAGATTGGAAAAATTATTGCTTTCCGCGATAGCTAATTGGCAATCTAAGAATGAAGAAGCAAATATTGAGGATGCTGACCTTTTTATAAAAGAGATAATGGTCGATAGTGGTAGTATGTTGAAAAGACTAAGACCAGCACCTCAAGGTAGAGCACATAGAATAAGAAAACGTTCCAATCATGTAACATTGGTTTTAGGAGCTAAAAATAACATCGAAAGCTAGAGCAATAGTATGGGACAGAAAACAAATCCAATCGGCAATCGCCTAGGTATCATCAGAGGATGGGAATCTAACTGGTATGGTGGAAATGACTATGGGGATAAATTGGCTGAAGATGATAAGATAAGAAAGTATATACATGCTCGTTTGGCAAAAGCCAGTGTGTCAAGAGTTATTATTGAGCGTACTTTAAAGCTTATAACAATTACAATAACTACTGCAAGACCAGGTATTATCATTGGTAAAGGAGGTCAAGAAGTAGATAAGTTAAAAGAAGAGCTTAAGAAAATTACGGACAAAGAAGTTCAAATAAACATCTTTGAAATTAAGAGACCAGAATTAGATGCTAATCTTGTAGCAGCAAGTGTTGCTAGGCAAATAGAAAGCAGGATTTCTTTTAGACGTGCAATTAAAATGGCGATTGCCGCAGCAATGAGAATGAATGCAGAAGGGATAAAGATTCAGATTTCAGGTCGTTTGAACGGAGCGGAAATGGCTCGTTCAGAATCTTATAAAGATGGTAGAATTCCATTGTCGACTTTTCGCGCTGATATTGATTATGCGTTACATGAAGCACAGACCACTTATGGTAAGTTGGGAATTAAGGTGTGGATTATGAAGGGTGAGGTTTATGGTAAGAGAGAGCTTTCTCCATTAGTTGGGATGACTAAAGGTCAAGGTAAGGGAGGAAAGCAAGATGGAGGTAGAAAACCACGTCGTAGAAAGTAATTTGTTAAAGTAGAGAAAAAATGTTACAGCCAAAAAGAACAAAATTCCGTAAAGCCCAGAAAGGGCGTATGAAAGGTAATTCCCAGAGAGGAAATCAGCTTTCTAATGGTATGTTCGGTATGAAGTCATTGGATTCGCACTTCATTACTGCCCGTCAAATAGAAGCAGCTCGTATTGCAGCTACTAGATATATGAAGAGACAGGGACAAATGTGGATTAAGGTTTTTCCAGACAAGCCTATTACAAAGAAACCTCTTGAGGTTCGTATGGGTAAAGGTAAAGGTGCTCCTGAGTATTTTGTGGCCGTTGTTAAACCGGGAAGAATTATGTTTGAGGTAGCTGGTGTGCCATTGGATGTTGCTAAAGAAGCATTGCGTCTTGCAGCTCAAAAATTACCGGTAAAAACAAAGTTTATTGTTGCAAGAGATTATTCAGCTTAATTTTTAAGGCTTTAGATTATGAAACAAACAGAAGTAAAAGAATTATCAGTTGAAGAGCTGAAAGTTAAAATGGCTGAATTTAAAAAGCAGCATGCAGATTTAAAAATTGCTCATTCGGTTACACCATTGGAAAATCCTCTTCAAATAAGAAAAGTAAGAAGAACTGTGGCGAGATTGGCAACAGAATTAACAAAAAGGGAATTACAATAATTGGTTCTACCTTATGGAAAATAGAAATTTAAGAAAAGAAAGAGTAGGGGTTGTCACCAGCAACAAAATGGAGAAATCAATTGTGGTTTCCGAGGTAAAACGAGTTAAACACCCTATGTACGGTAAGTTCGTTTTAAAAACAAAAAAGTATGTTGCGCATGATGAAAAAAATGATTGCAACGAAGGTGATACTGTTAAAATAATGGAAACACGACCATTGAGCAAGACTAAGTGTTGGAGATTGGTTGAAATCTTGGAAAGAGCTAAATAATTATGTTACAGCAAGAATCTAGATTAAAGGTAGCGGACAATACAGGTGCAAAGGAAGTTTTAACTATCCGTGTGCTTGGAGGTACAAAAAGAAGATATGCTTCTGTTGGAGATAAAATAGTAGTTACTGTAAAAGAAGCTACTCCCAATGGAGGTATTAAAAAAGGAGCTGTAGCAACAGCGGTTGTCATTAGGACAAAAAAGGAGGTTAGAAGACCAGATGGTTCATATATCCGATTTGATGACAACGCTTGTGTACTGCTTAACCCAACAGGGGAAATGATAGGAACAAGGGTTTTTGGGCCTGTTGCCAGGGAACTTAGAGATAAGCAATTCATGAAAATTGTATCTCTAGCGCCAGAAGTACTTTAATATTTATTTGGTAAGAAGATGAAATTAAAAATAAAGACAGGAGATATAGTTAGAATCATTGCTGGAGACCATAAAGGGACTGAAGGTAAGGTGATGACTGTAAATCGTGAAAAGAACAAAGCGATAGTTGAAGGCGCAAATATGGTTTCTAAACATGAGAAGCCAAGTGCACAAAACCCTCAAGGTGGTATCGTTAAAAAAGAAGCTCCAATCCATATTTCAAATTTGGCATTGATTGATTCCAAATCTGGAGAAACAACAAGGGTAGGGTATGATACAAGAGATGGAAAAAAAGTAAGATTTTCCAAAAAATCCAATGAAGTAATTTAGTTATGGCATACGTTCCAAGATTAAAAGAAGAATATAAAGAGCGTATAGTAGCTGCTCTTAAAGATGAATTTGCTTACAAAAATGTAATGCAAGTTCCAAAACTGCAAAAAATCATAGTTAGTAGAGGTGTTGGTGCCGCTGTAGCTGATAAAAAGTTGATTGACCATGCTGTTGATGAGTTATCAAATATTACAGGGCAAAAAGCTATTGCTACAATATCTAAAAAGGATGTTGCTACATTTAAATTACGTAAGGGAATGCCAATTGGTGCTAAAGTTACTTTACGGGGAGAAAGAATGTATGAGTTCTTGGATAGATTAATAACTTCGGCTTTGCCTAGAGTAAGGGATTTCCAAGGAATTAATGCAACTGGGTTTGACGGAAGAGGTAATTATAGCCTTGGTGTAACAGAGCAAATTATTTTTCCAGAAATCAATATTGATAAAATAAACCGTATAAATGGAATGAATATCACATTTGTGACTTCGGCAGGTACGGATAAAGAAGCAAAATCATTATTAACTGAATTGGGATTACCTTTTAAAAAGAATTAGTATGGCTAAAGAATCAATGAAAGCCCGCGAGGTAAAAAGAGCACGAACAGTTGCTAAATACGCGGAAAAAAGAAAGGCTTTGAAAGAGGCTGGTGATTATGAAGCATTGCAGAGATTGCCAAAAAATGCTTCTCCCGTACGTATGCACAATCGTTGCAAATTAACAGGTAGACCAAAAGGATATATGAGGACTTTTGGAGTTTCAAGAGTTATGTTCAGAGAAATGGCTAATAAAGGGTTGATTCCTGGAGTTAAAAAAGCAAGTTGGTAATACTTAAAAGGTAAAAGAAAATGGTTACAGATCCTATAGCAGATTACTTAACAAGAATTAGAAATGCCAGCAGTGCTGGTCATAGAGTAGTAGAGATACCAGCTTCTAACTTAAAAAAAGAAGTGACTAAAATATTATTTGATCAAGGATATATTTTAAGTTATAAATTTGAGGAAGAAGCAATACAAGGCACAATTAAGATAGCTTTAAAATATGATAAAGCGACTAAAGAGCCTGTAATTAGAAAAATACAACGCATTAGTAAGCCAGGATTACGTAAGTATGCTGGTTTTGATGAACTGCCAAGAGTACTTAACGGTTTGGGAATAGCAATTGTTTCTACTTCACACGGAGTAATGACAAGCAAACAGGCCAAGAAAGAAAATGTTGGTGGTGAGGTTTTGTGTTACGTTTATTAATAAAAGAGTAAAGAGATAGAAAATGTCTAGAATAGGTAATAATCCAGTAGCAATTCCAGAGGGTGTAACCGTAGAGGTGCAGGAGAATGTTGTTACCGTAAAAGGTAAATTGGGGGAGTTGTCCCAAGATTTTTCCAGTGTTGAAATTAAGGTTGAAGATGGACAGGTTTTTGTTTCAAGACCATCAGATTCCAAAGAACATAAAGCGAAACACGGTCTTTATAGGTCTTTGGTCAATAATATGGTTGCAGGAGTCTCTAAAGGATGGACCAAGGAATTGGAGTTGGTAGGTGTAGGATATAGAGCAAGTAATCAAGGACAGAAATTAGAATTGGCACTTGGTTTTTCCCATAGTATTGTTTTAAGCGTAGCTCAGGAAGTTAAGGTTGAAACTATTTCTGAAAAAGGGAAAAACCCTATTATCAAATTGACATCGCACGATAAGCAATTGGTAGGACAGGTTGCAGCGAAAATAAGATCTCTCCGTAAGCCAGAGCCTTACAAAGGAAAAGGCGTGAAATTTGTAGGAGAACAATTAAGAAGAAAAGCAGGTAAATCAGCTTAATAATTAGTATCATGGCATTAGCGAAGACTGAGAGAAAACAACGAATTAGAAATAGGGTTAGAAAAGTTTCCATTGGAACGGCAACAAAACCAAGACTATCTGTTTTTAGAAGTAATAAAGAGATTTATGCTCAATTAATAGATGACAATACTGGAGTAACATTGGCTTCAGCATCATCTAGAGATAAAGAACTTAGTTCTGAAAAAGGAACTAAAATAGAGATTGCCAAGGCAATAGGTAAGGCAATTGCTGAAAAGGCGAAGAAGGTCGGTGTAGAAACTGTTGCTTTTGACAGAGGAGGTAATTTGTACCACGGAAGAGTTAAATCATTGGCAGAGGGTGCTAGGGAAGCAGGTCTAAAATTCTAAAATATTAGTATGTACCAAAAATATAAAAACGTAGAAACTGTTAAACCAGCAGGTTTAGATTTAAAAGATCGTTTGGTTGGCGTTCAGCGAGTTACTAAAGTAACAAAAGGAGGTAGAGCATTTGGTTTTTCTGCTATTGTTGTAGTAGGCGATGAGAATGGAGTAGTAGGACATGGTTTAGGAAAGTCCAAAGAAGTTGCTACCTCAATTGCTAAGGCCATTGAAGATGCTAAAAAACATTTAATAAGGATTCCTTTAAATAAAGGGACGTTGCCTCATGAGCAAAAAGGTAAATTTGGTGGGGCTAGAGTTTATGTGCAACCGGCATCCCATGGTACGGGAGTAATTGCTGGTGGTGCTGTAAGAGCAGTATTGGAAGCAGTTGGGGTTCATGATGTACTATCAAAATCTCAAGGTTCATCTAATCCTCATAATGTTGTAAAAGCTACTTTTGATGCACTATTACAATTAAGAGATGCTAGAACCGTAGCAAAACAAAGAGGTGTTTCCTTGGAAAAAGTTTTTAAAGGATAAGGATTATGGGAAAGATTAAAGTAAAGCAATTAAAAAGCGGTATCAAGAGACCAAAAAACCAAAAAAGAACTTTAGAAGCTTTAGGTTTAAAGAAAATTGGACAGGTTGTAGAGCATGATGCTACACCTAGTATTCTTGGTATGATAGATAAAGTAAAACACTTAGTTTCTACAGAAGAAGCTTAATATAATTTAGTGTAATGAATTTAAGTAATTTAAAACCAGCGGAAGGTTCTGTTAAAAAAGCAGGAAAGACAATAGGAAGAGGTCAAGGTTCTGGTAAAGGTGGTACAGCCACAAGAGGACATAAAGGGGCTAAATCTAGGTCTGGTTATTCTAAGAAAATTGGTTTTGAAGGTGGTCAAATGCCTTTACAAAGAAGAGTTCCTAAATTTGGGTTTAAGAACATCAATAGAAAAGAATATACTGGTATCAATTTAGATAAATTGCAGCTATTGGTTGAAAATGGAACTGTAAAAGATGTAGTTACTTTAGAAACCCTTATTGAAAACAGGTTGGCTGGTAAAAATGATTTGGTAAAGATTTTGGGTGGGGGAGAATTAAAAGCCCCTCTAAAAATATCTGTCCATAAATTTACTGCCACTGCTAAAGCAGCCATTGAAGCTGCAGGTGGAGAAGCAATAAGTTTATAAGCATAACATAGATTATGAAGAATTTTTTTGAGACATTATCCAATATTTGGAAGATAGAAGAGCTAAAAAGTAGAATTTTAGTTACTCTTGGGTTGCTTTTGGTATACCGTTTTGGTGCACAGGTCGTACTTCCAGGTATTGACACTGCTCAATTGGGAGGCTTATCAGATAGCACAGGTCAAGGTATTTTAGGAATTCTAAACGCCTTTACAGGAGGAGCATTTGCTAACGCTTCTGTTTTTGCTTTAGGTATTATGCCTTATATATCTGCTTCTATTGTGGTTCAATTAATGGGAATTGCTATTCCTTATCTTCAGAAATTACAGAAAGAAGGAGAAAGTGGTAGAAAAACCATTAACCAAATTACAAGATGGTTGACTATTGGTATTTGTATCGTTCAAGCTCCAGCTTATTTATATAGCCTAAGTGCTTTGGGAGTGCCAGAAAGTGCTTTCTTATTAGGTAAAGGTTTAAACTTTATTATTCCTTCCGTTATTATTTTGGTATCAGGTTGTGTTTTTGCAATGTGGTTGGGTGAAAAGATTACCGATAAAGGTATTGGTAATGGGATATCATTATTGATCATGGTTGGTATTATTGCAACTATGCCCCAGTCATTTGTTCAAGAAGCTGTTTCAAGAATGGACGGAAATGGAGGGCCAATGCTTATCTTGGTCGAAGTAATTGTTTGGTTTGCTGTTATTTTTGCCTGTATATTATTGGTTATGGCGACTCGTCAAATACCAGTACAGTATGCACGTAGAACAGCATCTGGTGGATATGAAAAAAATGTAATGGGGTCTAGACAATATATTCCATTAAAATTAAATGCTTCTGGTGTAATGCCAATTATATTTGCACAGGCAATTATGTTTGCTCCAGGACTAATAGGAAGAACATTTAATGATACGGCTGTAGGACAATGGATGGAAGTTCAGTTTGCAGATATTTTTGGTTTGGCATATAATATTTTGTTTGGCTTATTGATTATTATTTTCACTTACTTCTATACTGCAATAACAGTGCCTACCAATAAAATGGCAGATGATTTAAAGAGAAGCGGTGGTTTTATACCGGGTGTTAGACCAGGAAAGGAAACAGGAGATTTTCTAGATAAAATTATGTCATTGATTACTTTGCCAGGCTCTGTGTTTTTAGCGCTATTAGCAGTTTTGCCAGCTATAGTTGTTAAGCTTATGGATGTACAAGCAGGATGGGCAATGTTCTATGGTGGAACTTCATTGTTAATTATGGTGGGTGTGGCCATAGATACTGTGCAACAAGTAAATTCATATTTGTTGAATAGACATTATGACGGATTAATGAAAAGTGGTAAAAACAGAAAAGTAGCTTAATTATGGCAAAACAGGCAGCAATAGAGCAGGATGGAACCATAATAGAAGCATTGTCCAATGCAATGTTTCGAGTAGAATTAGAGAACGGTCACGTAGTAACGGCTCATATATCTGGAAAAATGCGTATGCATTACATTAAGTTACTTCCAGGAGATAAGGTTAAATTGGAAATGAGTCCTTATGACTTAACTAAAGCAAGAATTACATATAGATACTAAGATGAAAGTTAGAGCATCAATAAAAAAAAGGAGTGCCGAGTGCAAGATTGTACGTAGAAAAGGCGTATTGTACGTAATTAATAAAAAGAATCCTAGATTTAAACAAAGACAAGGGTAATTATGGCAAGAATTGCAGGTGTAGATATACCAAAACAGAAAAGAGGCGTAATAGCCCTTACCTATATCTTTGGTATTGGTAAAAGTAGAGCCAAAGAAATTTTGGAAAAAGCTCAAGTTAGTGAAGATACTAAAGTATCTGACTGGAACGATGAAGAAATAGGACGTATACGTGAAACCACATCCTCTTTTACAATAGAAGGGGAATTACGTTCAGAAACTCAGATAAACATCAAACGTCTTATGGACATTGGTTGTTACAGGGGGATTCGTCATAGATCTGGTTTGCCACTAAGAGGACAAAGAACCAAGAACAACTCTAGGACTCGTAAAGGAAAAAGAAAAACTGTTGCTAACAAGAAGAAAGCAACTAAGTAATAAGTAAGGATTATGGCAAAGACAAGCGCAAAAGCAGCAAAGAAGCGTAAGGTTATTGTAGAGTCTGTGGGTCAAGCCCATGTTACAGCCTCTTTCAACAACATTATTATTTCTTTGACCAATAAGAAAGGCGATGTAATTTCTTGGTCGTCAGCTGGGAAAATGGGTTTTAGAGGTTCTAAAAAGAACACACCTTATGCTGCTCAAATAGCATCAGAAGATTGTGCAAAAGTTGCACATGAAGCTGGTTTGAGAAAAGTAAAGGTTTATGTTAAAGGACCAGGAAATGGTAGAGAATCTGCTATCCGTTCCATACATAATGCTGGTATAGAAGTAACTGAGATTATTGATGTTACACCAATGCCACATAATGGATGTAGACCACCAAAAAGAAGAAGAGTTTAATTAATAAATAGTTTTCACGAAAGTGTAATTTAGATTATCGAAGGATAAGCCTTAATTCATAATCATACTTTCAAATATTTAAATAGAAGATGGCAAGATATACAGGACCAAAAACTAAAATTGCTCGTAAATTTGGCGAGACAATTTTTGGAGACGATAAGTCTTATGAGAAAAAAAGTTACCCTCCAGGGCAACACGGACAAACCAGACGTCGTGGAAAAAAATCTGAATATGCAATCCAGTTAATGGAGAAGCAAAAAGCCAAATATACCTATGGTATTTTGGAACGTCAGTTCAGAAACCTATTTGCAAAAGCAAATAGAAGCAAAGGCGTAACAGGTGAAGTTTTGTTACAATTATGCGAATCCCGTTTGGATAATGTTGTATACAGAATGGGTGTTTCCACGACTAGAAGTGGTGCAAGACAATTGGTGTCTCATAGACACATTACTGTTAATGGAGAAATAGTTGGTATTCCATCATATTCTCTAAAAGCAGGCGATGTTGTAGGAGTTAGAGAAAAATCTAAATCTTTACAAACCATACAAGATGCACTTTCTGCAAGCAGCAGTGTGTATGAGTGGATTACTTGGAATACTGAAAAGAAGGAAGGAACGTATGTTTCTATTCCAGAAAGACTTCAGATTCCAGAAAATATAAAGGAACAATTAATCGTCGAGTTATACTCTAAATAAACAACCTGATTCAATATGGCATTATTTAATTTTCAGAAGCCCGATAAAGTTATAATGATAGATTCCTCAGATTTCGAAGGGAAATTCGAATTTCGTCCTTTGGAACCTGGTTATGGATTAACTGTAGGGAACGCATTAAGAAGAGTATTGCTTTCAGCTTTAGAAGGTTTTGCTATTACTTCAGTTAGAATTGATAAAGTTGAACATGAATTTTCTGTAATCCCAGGAGTCGTAGAAGATGTAACTGAGATTATTCTTAACTTAAAACAAGTACGTTTTAAAAGACAGATTGATGATGTTGATGCAGAAGTAGTATCTATTTCTGTTAGTGGTAAAGACCAATTGACAGCAGGTGATTTTCAGAAATTCATTTCTGGTTATCAAGTATTGAATCCAGATTTAGTTATCTGTAATATGGATTCAAAAATTGCTATCAACATGGAAGTGGTTATTGACAAAGGAAGAGGCTATGTTCCAGCAGAGGAAAATAAAAAATCCAATGCAGCATTGGGAACTATTGCTGTTGATTCTATTTTTACACCTGTAAAGAATGTAAAATACAGTATTGAGAACTTTCGTGTAGAGCAAAAGACTGATTATGAAAAACTGGTTTTTGAAATAGTAACCGATGGTTCTATAAACCCAAAAGACGCTTTGACCGAGGCTGCAAAAGTATTGATTCACCACTTTATGTTGTTCTCTGATGAGCGCATTACTCTTGAGGCAGATGAAATTGCACAGACTGAGACTTATGATGAGGAATCATTGCACATGAGACAGTTGTTGAAAACCAAATTGGTTGATATGGATTTATCTGTTCGTGCATTGAATTGTTTAAAGGCAGCTGAAGTTGATACCTTAGGTGATTTAGTTTCTTTTAATAAGAACGATTTAATGAAATTCAGAAACTTTGGTAAAAAGTCTTTGACTGAGCTTGAAGAGTTGGTCATCAATAAAGGCTTAAACTTTGGAATGGATTTGTCAAAATATAAATTAGATAAAGATTAATTTCTTTTCCTTTAAAGAAATATATAGAATAGAACGATGAGACACGGTAAGAAAATTAATCATTTAGGAAGGAAAAAGGCTCATAGAATGGCTATGTTGGCCAATATGGCCTGTTCTTTAATTGAGCACAAAAGAATAAATACTACTGTTGCAAAAGCTAAAGCTTTAAAACAGTTTGTAGAACCTTTGATTACTAAATCTAAGACAGAAAATAATCAAACTGTTGAAAAAGGGACTCATAATAGACGTATTGTATTTAGGAACCTTAGAGACAAATATGCAGTAACAGAATTGTTTAGTGAAGTTGCTGAAAAAGTGGGTGACAGACCAGGTGGTTACACTAGAATTATAAAGTTAGGGAATCGTTTAGGCGATAATGCCGATATGGCAATGATAGAGCTTGTAGATTTCAACGATATTTACAATGCTGGTAAATCTAAGAAGAAGAAATCTACAAGAAGAGGTAGAACTAAAAAAGTAGAAACCGCACCAGTTACTGTGGCTGAAACTAAAACTGATGATTCTGAAGAATAAGATGTTTATAAAAATTTAATAATTGTAAAAGGATAAGTTAATAAGCTTATCCTTTTTTTTATGTTTATTTGTCAAACCAAAAAGTTTAAAAAATTGTATGAAATATCAATCTAAAAAAAAGGCGCTTTTATTGTTGGCTGATGGCACTATTTTTTATGGAAAAGGTGTAGGAGGAAAAGAAGGCACTGCCTTTGGAGAAGTATGTTTTAATACAGGAATGACCGGTTATCAGGAAATTTTCACTGACCCTTCTTATTTTGGACAGTTAATGGTAACGACCAATGCCCATATAGGTAATTATGGTACAAACGTAGACGAAGTAGAATCTGACTCTGTTAAAATATCGGGATTGATTTGTAAAAATTTTAGTTATGATTATTCTAGAGCTATTGCAGATTTAAGCTTGTTAGATTTTTTAAATAAGAACAACCTTTTTGCAATCTCTGATGTAGATACAAGGGCTTTGGTGAGTTATATTCGTGACAATGGCGCTATGAACGCTGTAATCTCCACAGAAGTTGATAATATTGAATCTTTAAAAACACAATTGGCCAATGTGCCGAGCATGGAAGGTTTAGAACTGGCATCCAAGGTTTCAACTAAAGAAGTTTACTTCTATGGAGATGAGAATGCCAAGTATAAAATAGCTGCCCTAGATATAGGAATAAAAAAGAACATTCTTAGAAACTTGGTAAAAAGAGATGCTTACATAAAAATATTTCCATATAATGCTTCTTTTGAAGAAATGAAGGAATGGAATCCTGATGGCTATTTTATTTCCAATGGACCAGGAGATCCAGAGCCGTTAAATGATGCTATTGATACAGCTAAAAATATTATAGCAAATAATAAACCTCTTTTTGGTATTTGTTTGGGACACCAAGTAATAGCATTGGCCAATGGCGTTTCAACATATAAAATGTATAACGGACATAGAGGAATCAATCATCCTATTATGAACCTAAGAACAGGAAAAGGGGAGATTACTTCACAAAACCATGGTTTTGCCATCAATAGAGAAGAAACGGAAGCGAATTCAGATTTGGAAATAACCCATGTGCATTTAAATGATAATACTGTTGCAGGAATTAGAATGAAAGAAAAAAATGTCTTTTCTGTTCAATATCATCCAGAAGCAAGTCCTGGACCTCATGATGCTGAATATCTATTTGATGATTTTTTTGAAATGATAAAGGGTTAGTTTCAATTAAAACGTTTTAGGCTAAATAACAGTTATTTTCAACACAATATGAGGAGACATAGAAAGACAATGACATTGTCCTTTTGTATCTTTGCAAAAAAATAAAATCAACAATAAAAAATAAAAAAATATGAGTATCATCGTCAATGTTCATGCAAGACAAATTTTAGACTCAAGAGGCAATCCTACAGTAGAAGTAGATGTAATTACAGAAAATGGTGTAATGGGCAGGGCAGCTGTTCCTTCTGGTGCTTCTACAGGTGAACATGAAGCAGTTGAGCTTCGTGATGGTGGTAAATCATATATGGGAAAAGGTGTTGGTAAAGCAATAAACAATGTGAACGTTATAATTGCAGAAGAAGTAATTGGAATGTCAGTTTTTGAGCAAAATCTAATTGATCAAACTATGATTGATTTGGATGGTACACCAAATAAATCAAAATTAGGAGCTAATGCCATTTTAGGAGTTTCTTTGGCTGTAGCCAAAGCTGCTGCCAATGAATTAGGTTTTCCATTGTACAGATATATTGGAGGTGTAAGTGCCAATACATTGCCAGTTCCAATGATGAACATTATTAATGGAGGGTCGCATTCTGATGCACCTATTGCTTTTCAAGAGTTTATGGTAATGCCTGTTAAGGCAAATGATTTTTCGCATGCTATGCAGATGGGTACGGAGATTTTTCATAACCTTAAAAAAGTATTACATGATAGAGGTTTAAGTACAGCTGTAGGTGATGAGGGTGGTTTTGCACCGACATTGGATGGTACAGAAGATGCCTTGGAAACCATAGCATTGGCTGTTAGTAATGCAGGATACAAATTAGGTGATGATGTAATGATTGCATTGGATTGTGCTGCTGCAGAGTTTTATGTAGATGGCAAGTATGATTATACCAAATTTGAAGGTGAAAAGGGAGCCATAAGAACATCAGAAGAACAAGCACAATATTTAGCTGATTTAAGTGCTAAATATCCTATTATCTCTATTGAAGATGGTATGGATGAAAATGACTGGGACGGATGGAAATCGTTGACTGAAAAAGTTGGAGATAAAATACAATTGGTAGGAGATGATTTGTTTGTGACTAATGTTGAGCGTCTTTCAAAAGGAATTAAGAATGGTATCGCTAACTCAATTCTTATTAAAGTGAATCAAATCGGAACATTGACAGAAACGATTGCGGCTGTAAATATGGCAAAGAATGCCGGATATACATCTGTTATGTCTCACCGTTCTGGTGAAACTGAAGATAATACTATTGCTGATTTGGCCGTTGCGTTGAATACTGGGCAAATCAAGACCGGTTCAGCATCAAGATCAGATAGAATGGCAAAATACAACCAGCTTTTAAGAATAGAAGAAGAGTTGGGTAGTACAGCTTATTTTCCTAAGGAAAATGCTTTTAAAATAAAATAAAAAATAAGTGTTATAAAAAAGGCCTTTTCTACTGCTTGTAGGGAAGGCTTTTTTAGTATTATCAATAATTTGCCAACTAAAATTGATATATTAGATAAACTAATTTTTCAGCAAAATTTTAATGAGTAATTTTCTTTTTGTAGCAGCAGAAAACGATGCCATAGCAAACTGTAAAGCAGGAGGTATGGGAGATGTAGTCCGAGATGTACCTCGTAAAATTTCTAAAAAAGGAGACAAGGCACATATAGTTGTACCATCCTATGGTAGGCTTCACCAAAAAGGGACGTTTAAAACAAAGCTTAATTTTCAATTAAGAAATATAACCTATACTGCAGAACTTTATGAGGTTGCCCCTAAAAAGGAATTTAAAAATGTTTATCATTATGTTATTCATCACCCAGAAATAGAAGCAGGTGATATAGCCCATATATATCATAATGACCCAAAGGAACCTTTTTATACAGATGCTATTAAATATTTTATATTCTGTACTGCTGTTGCAGAAGCTATAAAGAAAGAAGCTTTTGGAAAGTTAGATATTGTTCATTTACATGATTGGCACTCTAGTTTGTTATTGTATTTAAGAAGGTATCATGCTTCGTATAAATCATTAAGAAAGATTCGTTTCGTATATACCATTCATAATTTAGCGATACAGGGCATTCGTCCTTTTGAAGACAATTATTCATCCCTTAAAAATTGGTTTCCAAATATTCCGATTGATTATAAAGGGTTGATGGACTATAGATACCAAGATTGCATCAATTTAATGGCAGTTGGCATACGATTGGCAGATGCAGTACATACGGTTTCCCCATCTTATAAAAAAGATGTGCTGATGCCTAGCAGACCGCCAGAGTTTATTGGAGGTGAAGGTTTGGAAGAGGATTTGAAAATAGCGGATAATGAAGGTAGGCTGTTTGGTATTCTCAATGGCTGTAATTATAGGAATATACGTGCTGCTGATAAAGGATTTATTTATCGTAATACAGTAAAAGCCCTTTTTAGGTGGTTACAAGAAGAATCTAAAAAGTATAAAGCTGATTTTTTGGCACATACAGGTGAGAAAGTAATGGAGCTTGTGGACAATCGCCCAAAATTTATTGTGTCCAGTGTGGCAAGATTAACAGAGCAAAAATTTTATTTTATTAAGCGTTCACCTGAAGCTTTTGTGCAAATCTTGAAAAGGTTGGAAAAGGCAGATGGTATTTTTATGCTTTTAGGAACTGGTGCTCCAGAATATGAGGAGCTTTTTAGGGAGATGAGCTATACCCATAAAAATTTCATTTTCACCAATGGTCAATCTGAGGATTTAATAGATTCAATTTATCTGGAATCCGATTTATATTTTATGCCCAGTCTATTTGAGCCATGTGGTATCAGTCAAATGTTATCCATGAGAAATGGCAACCCTTGTTTAGTGCATCATACAGGAGGGTTAAAAGATACAGTCGAACATATGAAAACAGGATTTAGTTTTGATGGAAAAACATATGATGAGAAAATTAAAAATATGGTCAAAGTTTTTGATGAAGCGTTGGATGTCTATCTCAATGATAGGCCTAAATGGGATAGAATAAAGACCAATGCCAAGAAAATGAGATTTACTTGGGAGAAATCTGTAGAGGGATACTATAAAAAGTTATACGTCTTAAAACCTTAAAAATTTCTAAAACCCGTGATTTATTTGTATTTAGTAGGATTGCAAATTGTTAAGGTGATGTCTTTTTTGTAAATTTACTTTCTTATTTTTTAAAATATTAAAAAGCACAAATGTCAGATAAAGCTATATTAGAATTTCAAGGCAAGAAATATGAGTTTCCGGTTGTAAAGGGAACAGAAGATGAAGTTGCCATTAATATTAAAACATTAAGAGGGGTAGCCAATATTATTACCTTGGATCCTGGGTATAAAAACACAGGTTCTTGTGAAAGTGCCATTACTTTTTTAGATGGAGAAAAGGGTATTTTAAGATATAGGGGATATACTATTGAATCACTGGCAGAGAAAGCTGATTTCTTAGAAGTTGCATATTTGTTGATTTTTGGTGAATTGCCCAATAAAGAAAAATTACAGAAATTCCATAATGACATAAAAGCCGAGTCTCATGTGGATGAGGAAATGAAAAAAATATTGGACGGTTTTCCAAAATCAGCCCATCCCATGGGTGTTTTGTCCTCAATGACAAGTGCTTTAATTGCTTTTAACCCTACCACAGTTGATGTCTCTTCAGAAAAGGATATGTACCATGCTATTGTTAGATTATTGGCAAAATTCCCTGTACTGGTGGCTTGGGCATTAAGAAAGAAAAAAGGATTGCCGTTGGATTATGGCGATGATTCTCTAGGTTATGTAGAGAATTTACATAAAATGATGTTTAAAAAACCTAGTCAGGTATATAAAAAGAACAAGGTAGTCATAGATGCTTTGGATCAGTTATTGATTTTGCATGCAGATCATGAACAAAATTGTTCTACATCTACAGTCCGTATTGTAGGCTCATCACACGCAGGTCTTTTTGCGTCCATTTCTGCAGGAATTTCTGCATTATGGGGGCCACTTCATGGTGGTGCCAACCAAGCAGTTTTAGAAATGTTGGAAGCTATTGAAAAAGATGGTGGGGATACTAAAAAATACATGGCCAAAGCAAAAGATAAAAATGACCCGTTTAGATTGATGGGCTTTGGACATAGAGTATATAAAAACTTTGATCCAAGAGCAACAATTATAAAAGTAGCAGCTGATAAAGTATTAGCGGATTTAGGAATTGATGATCCTATTCTTGAAATAGCTAAAGGTTTGGAAAAAGAGGCGCTTGAAGATGAGTATTTTGTAAAGCGTAAGTTGTATCCCAATGTAGATTTTTATTCAGGAATCATATATAGGGCGTTGGGAATTCCCACAGAAATGTTTACAGTAATGTTTGCTTTGGGCAGACTTCCTGGATGGATAGCGCAATGGAGGGAGATGAGACTGAACAATGAACCAATAGGCCGCCCAAGACAGGTATATATAGGAGAGAATAAAAGACCATTTGTTGACTTGGATAAAAGGTAGAAAATAAAGTAGAAGTTTTGAAAGCCCTTTTTGTATAAAGCAAAAGAGGCTTTTTTATGTCTATATTTGCCAAAAATATAACAATGCTTCAATTAAATGTTAAAGATGAGACGTCTTGTTTAAAAGCTGTAGTTTTGGGAACGGCCAAGAGTTGTGGAGCTGTCCCTAAAGTTGAAGAGGCCTATGACCCTAAATCTTTAGAACATATAAAAGCGGGGACTTACCCTTTAGAAAAAGACATGGTAAAAGAAATGGATGCTTTTGCAATGGTTTTGGAAAAATATAATGTTCAAGTTTTTAGACCAGAAATTATTGAAGACTGTAATCAAATATTTTCTAGGGATATTGCTTTTGTGATTGAAGACAAGTTGTTTCACGCCAATATTTTACCGGATAGAGAAGGAGAGTTTGAGGCGATATTGTATGTGTTGGATAGGATAGCTCCTGATAAAATTATGATACCGCCTGCAGAAGTACATATTGAGGGAGGTGATGTAATGCCTTGGAACGATTATATTTTTATAGGAACTTATACAGGGGATGATTATTCAGATCAAATTACCGCTAGGACCAATAAAGAAGCAGTAGCTTATATTACCGAGCAATTTCCAGATAAAAAGATAAAATTTTTTGAATTGCGAAAGTCCAATACCAAAGCAAAAGAAAATGCTTTACATTTAGATTGTTGTTTTCAACCAATAGGCAAAGGCAAGGCTATTTTACATAAAAATGGATTTTTAGTAGAAGAGGAATACCAATGGTTGGTGAATTATTTTGGAGAAGAAAATATTTTTGAAATTACAAAGGAAGAAATGTACAATATGTACAGCAATGTATTTTCTATTTCGCCCCAGGTGATTGTTTCTGAACGGAGCTTTAATAGGCTCAATAATTGGCTGAGAGAACAAGGTTTTACAGTGGAAGAAGTTGCATATTCTGAAATTGCTAAACAAGAAGGGTTGTTGAGATGTAGTACCTTGCCATTGATACGGGAATAAGTGATATAATGATCGATAGATAAGAAGAATGAATCAGATTACAAATACCATATTAATGATTCGCCCTGTGAGTTTTAGAATGAACGAACAGACTGCGGTGAATAATTACTTTCAAGAAGATATTGACATGAAAAATGTTGAAATCAATTTGATGGCCCAACAAGAGTTTGATGCCTTTGTATCAATCTTAAAAAGCAAAGGAGTTAATGTAATTGTAGTTAATGATACTGTGGAGCCAGATACTCCAGATTCTATATTCCCCAATAATTGGATATCTTTTCATGCAAATGGCACTATAGGTTTGTACCCTATGTTCGCTAAAAATAGAAGGCAGGAAAGGCGAGAAGATATATTGGATATTCTAGAGGAAAAGGGATTTATCATTAATGATATAGTGGATTACACGGCTGCCGAAGAAGAAGGTGTTTTTTTGGAAGGTACTGGGAGTATTTTATTGGATAGGGTAAATGAAAAGGCCTATTGTGCTTTATCCGAAAGAGCTGATGAGGAATTGTTTATAGAGTTCTGCGAGGATTTTGAATATACCCCCGTGATTTTTAACGCTTACCAAACAGTAGATGGTACTCGCATGCCTATTTATCATACCAATGTAATGATGTGCATGGCAGAAGAGTTTGCCGTAATATGTTTGGATGCTATAGATGACAAAAAAGAAAAGAAAAATGTATTGAACCATCTTAAGCAAGACCACAAAAAAATCGTGGACATTACAGAAGAACAGATGCACCATTTTGCTGGCAATATGTTACAGGTTATAGGTAAGGAAGACAAACGTTATCTTGTAATGAGCACTGCGGCTTATAATAGTTTGACCCATGCCCAAATCAAGGATTTTGAGAAGTATAGTGAAATTATCCATAGTTCATTGGAAATCATTGAAGCCTGTGGAGGTGGAAGCGCCCGTTGTATGATGGCCGAAGTGTTTTTGCCTAAAACTTAGATTGATGAGCGGGGAAACAAATTTTGACAAACTGATCAAGGAAATGAAACCTGAATTAAATGTTGGGGAATATATTTTTTCTTCTGTTTCATCAATTGATGCCATTAAAAAAGAACATATCCTATGTGAGTTTAAGGAAAAGGAGGGGATAACTGTTGTATTGGAACGCCAATACGCAGATTTGCACCAATTATCATATGATTA
>CAYNLI010000038.1:0-22112 GCA_964398035.1 uncultured Flavobacteriaceae bacterium
GTTAATAGAACGTGGAACAGAGCCTAAAGCAGCCTGGTGAAGTACAAAGTCTACAGTATGGCATGCTTTTTTACAATCTTCTAGATTTCTTATATCTCCTTCAATTAATTGAAAATTCTCATAAGGGAGAAGGGAAGTTATATTTTCTTTTTTCCCTGTGGAAAAATTGTCCAAACACGTTACTTGGTTGCCATTTTGTATGAGCGATTCACATAGGTTAGAGCCAATAAAACCTGCTCCTCCTGTAACCAGTACATGATGTTTTGGATTAAAATTTAGTGTTGATATATTCATTGTTAAAATTTAAAATGGTAAAGATGTTAAATATGACTTAATATATGGTTGTTTTTTATTTTAAGTATGTATTAAATCCGATTAAAGGAACTATTGAAGCTTTATGAATTTATTATAAAAGCATAAATCAATTTAGTTTGTAATAATTTTTATACCAGCTTATGAACGAAGCAATTCCTTTTTTTATAGATGTGCTTGGGTTATATCCAAAATCTTTGATCAATGGGTCAACATTGGCCCAAGTTTTCTTTACATCACCAGGTTGCATAGGTAATTTTTTTTTCTTAGCTACAATTCCTAGTTCTTTTTCAATTGTTGTTATAAAATCTAATAATTTTACTGCATTATTATTGCCAATATTATATATTTTATATAAATCTTCTTTGTTGATATTTTTTGATTTTCCCTTTTCTATGATTCGAATTACTCCCTCAGTTATATCATCTATGTAAGTGAAATCACGTTCTAGATGCCCATTGTTGAAAATGTTAATAGACTTTCCTTTTATAATGGAATCAGTAAATAGGAACATGGCCATGTCTGGTCTTCCCCATGGTCCGTATACAGTAAAAAATCGAAGACCAGTTGTAGGAAATCCGTATAAATGACTATAAGTATGAGCCATTAACTCATTGCTTTTTTTTGTTGCAGCATATAAACTTATTGGATGATTAACATTATCGGAAGTTTCAAAAGGGGTTTTCTTATTTAAACCATAAACGCTAGAACTACTTGCATAGACTAAATGTTTGATACTGTAATTTCTGCAGCATTCCAAAAGATTTAAAAACCCCACAATATTACTATCAATATAAGCTTCAGGATTTTCCAAACTGTATCTAACACCAGCTTGTGCAGCTAAATTACAAACTACATCAAATCTCTCTTTTTTAAAAAGTTTTGGAAGTTCATTTCTATCTTCTATGTTCAGTCTTATAAATTTAAAAGAGTTTTTTTTTGTGCTAGAAATCATATTGTTATAGATAGAAGAATTTTTTCTACCAATTCCTAATTCTTTTAAACGGGCATATTTTAAATTTACATCATAATAGTCATTAATGTTATCCAAACCAATAACATTATGCCCTTTTTCTACAAGAGATTTTGAAACATGAAATCCAATAAAACCAGCTGCGCCAGTCACCAATATATTCATATTATTTTTATATAAATCAAAGGTAGAAGGTATTTTTTAATAACAAAAATTAAAAAACCATTGTTACATATAAGCTCATTATAATTGTCAGCTATTTTTTTTAAAAAACCTAGACTTTGCATTGTGGGGTATTCAAATAGATTTCTTATTGAGAAGGGGTCAAAACTAAAATTATAAAGAAAGGTTTTGGAGGTGGTCTAATGAATAAATTTTGTTTTTCATTTTATCAAAATAAGACCAGTGGAACAACACCGTGATTCTTTTTTGGGAATAGTTGGTTTCAAGAAGCCTATTTGTTAGAAAGTTATATGATATACATGACTTTTTGATAAGCTTAAAGCCCTTAATTTGTTTGATGAACATCAATAATGCCCCACTTAATCGAATTTTCCTATCATTGAGCGAATTATAATCGCATAAACAAGTAAATACTAAATTTAGATATATTTTTACTTGTTCAATAGTCAAAGTTTTAAGTCCATCTTAAATTAAATGAATAAGACAATTATAAAAAATAAAATATGGCTTTCTTCTCCTCATATGGGGGTATTAGAGAAAGAATATGTTGAAGAAGCATTTGCGACTAATTGGATAGCTCCACTTGGACCAAACGTTAATGGTTTTGAAGAGGATATAGAAAGCTATTTAAGTTCAGAAATGAAAGTAGCAGTATTGAGTTCAGGAACCGCTGCTATTCATATGGGTTTAAAATTGCTGGGTGTTGGACAAGGAGATGAAGTTCTGTGTCAAAGTTTTACATTTTCAGCTTCAGCAAATCCAATAATATATTTGGGAGCCAAACCTGTTTTTATTGATAGTGAAAAAGATACTTGGAATATTTCACCAAAACTTTTAGAAGAAGCAATAAAAGATAGATTGCAAAAAAACAAAAAGCCTAAAGCCATTGTTGCAGTGCATTTGTATGGAATGCCATATAAAGTAGAAGCCATTAAAAAAATAGCGGATTATTATAACATACCGGTGTTGGAAGATAGTGCAGAAGCACTTGGAAGTTCATATCACGGAGTAAAATGTGGCAGTTTTGGTGATGTTTCTATTTTTTCCTTTAATGGAAACAAAATAATTACTACCTCTGGAGGAGGGGCATTGTTGTCCAAGAGCAAAGCAATTGTAGATAAAGCTATTTTTTTATCAACACAGGCAAGGGATGAAGCGCCACATTATCAGCATTCTGAAATAGGATATAATTATAGAATGAGCAATGTTTTGGCTGGAATTGGTAGAGGGCAGATACGAGTGTTGGATGATAGGGTAGAAGCCAGAAGAAGCAACCATGAGCATTATGTTGCAGAGTTAGATGGAATCACAGAAATAGAGTTCTTGAAAGAAGCAGATGGTTTTTTCTCAAATAGATGGCTAACATGTGTTTTAACACCATCGTTTAATACTCGTGAGGAAATAAGAAGGGTGTTGAATGAAGCCAACATAGAATCTAGGCCATTATGGAAGCCTATGCATAAACAGCCTATTTTTGAAGATTACCAGGCATTTTTGGATGGCACCTCTGAAGACTTGTTTAAAAGAGGCCTCTGTTTGCCAAGTGGTTCTAATTTAAGTAAAAATGATTTATTCCAAATAACCAACAGAATTAAAGACCTACTACAATGATACAAAACTACATATCTAGTAATGTGCACAAATACGCGTCCAAATGGGTGGTATTGGCCATTGATGTATTAACAATCGGCATTGCGTTTATTCTTTCTTATATTATCAGGTTTAATCTTACATTTAATTTTGAGGTAGAGATGTTGCTTGTTCAGTTGCCAGTGATTATGGTAATAGGATCTATATCTTTCCTTTTAATAGGTTCATACAAAGGAGTTGTAAGACATACTGGGGTCAGGGATGTTTACAATATTTTTAATGCAATATGCCTTTCAAGTATCTTTGCAATCTTTTTGGTAGTGATTAATCGACAGTTTGGTATATCGGATAATTTCACAATACCGTTGTCTATTATTATTATTCATAGTTTAATAGGCTTTGTATCTCTTACAGCTTCTAGATATATATTTAAAACGATGTATTACAATATATCCAACAAATTTAAATCTAGTAAGAACATACTTATCTATGGAGCAGGAGAGTCTGGCATAATTACGTTTAATGCAATTGCAAATCATTCTAACAGTAAAGTCAATGTTGTTGGTTATGTTGATAATGATTCACAAAAAGTAGGGAAGCGAATTAATGGAATAAGAGTTTATAACAAACAAATTCTTACAGAAAGGTTTATTCTACAAAATGATATATCTGAAGTAATTTTTTCAATTCAGAATATTGACCATAAGAAATTAAGAACGTTGGTGGAAAGTTTAGTTGATTTTCCAGTAAAGGTGAAAATAGTTCCTCCTGTTGAGGATTGGATAAATGGGGAATTAAAAGTTTCCCAAATTAAGCAAGTCCAGATAGAGGATTTATTGGACAGACCCCCTATTGATATTAAAAACTCTAAGGTATCCAACGAATTAAATGATAAAACCATTTTTGTGACTGGTGGAGCTGGATCTATTGGGAGTGAATTGGTTAGGCAAATATGTGACTATAACTATAAGTCCTTAATAGTTATAGATCAAGCTGAATCTGCGTTATATGACCTTCAACAAGAGTTGAAGCAAAATGGCTTCCATAATTTTATTCCAATAGTTGGTGATATAAGAGATAAAAATAGAATGAACAATCTTTTTCAGGAACACACACCAGATGTGGTTTTTCATGCTGCGGCATATAAGCACGTTCCTTTAATGGAATATAATTCATATGAAGCTATAAAAATCAATGTAACAGGTACTAAAAACATTGTTGACTTATCTTTAAATTATAATGTTGATAAATTTGTTTTTGTGTCAACGGACAAAGCTGTTAATCCAACAAATGTTATGGGGGCAACTAAAAGGATTGCGGAAATATACATTAGTTGCTTACAGCAGTTGGGAAAAACAAAATTCATAACTACTCGTTTTGGTAATGTATTGGGGTCTAATGGATCTGTTATACCCTTGTTTAGGAAGCAAATGGAAAAAGGAGGACCATTGACCTTGACCCATAAGGATGTAACAAGGTATTTTATGACTATCCCTGAAGCTTCTCAATTGGTGCTTGAAGCTGCATCTATGGGTAAAGGAGGAGAAATTTTTATATTTGACATGGGAGAGTCAGTGAAGATTTTTGATTTAGCCAAGAATATGATTAAATTATCAGGATTAAATTATCCAGATGATATAGATATAAAAATCACGGGCTTAAGACCAGGGGAGAAATTGTATGAAGAACTTTTAGCCAATGGAGAAGATACTTTACCAACATATCACAAGAAAATAATGATAAGTAAGGTTAGGGGACAGGATTATAATAAAAAAAGACATTTAATAGACGAATTATGTGTTGCAAATATGTTTTTTAATGATAATACGGTTCCTTTGATGAAAAAAATTGTGCCAGAATTTATTTCTAATAATTCTGAATTGTGCAAATTGGATAGCGTGAAAAAAATGAACTTGAAGAATATTAAAATAACAGAGGGAAAACAATTACAATCTTAGAAATTAATATACTAGTATAATTTTTTTATTATGAATATAAAGACCAATATTTTTTTTTCACCTAGAATAGTATTGCTGATATCTATAGTTTTTTTAATGACCTCTTGTGGTTCCAATAAAGATATTGTCTACTTTCAGGACAATGTGTCTTATGAGACCTTAGTGAACAAAAACAATTTTGTGCCAAAATTTAAAGTAGATGATGAAATCAGTATTTTTGTGTCCACACTTAATCCTGAGGCCAGTATTCCTTTTAATTTGTTTAGACGAGTAGGAGAAAGCGGAGCTGGTGGCGGAGATGCAAGTCAAGTTAATTATTTAGTGGATCAAAAAGGAGAAATTGATTTCCCCGTCGTAGGGAAAATTAAAATAGAGGGATTGTCCTCAGAAGAACTTAGACAGTTATTGCAGAAAGAACTTTCAGATTATTTAAAAGACCCCATTATTAATATTCGTTTGCAAAATTTCACGGTAACATTATTAGGTGAAGTTAATAGACCAGGGACTTACCAAGTTATAGGGGAGCAAATTACAATACTGGAAGCTTTGGGTCTTGCGGGAGATATGACAATAAAAGGTTTGCGGGATAATGTTATGGTAATAAGAGATTTTAATGGCACCAAAGTTTACAATAGAATAGACTTGAGAACCAAAAAAGCCATGGACTCACCTGTATATTATCTTACGCAGAATGATGTGGTATATATTCAGCCAAATGGTTCAGCTGTATCAGAATCAAGCTTAGACAATAGAATTACAGTTGGATTGTCTATATTATCTCTATTGGTTACAACTACATTATTTTTAATTAGATAATTTAACCCTTATTTTTTTTATGAGTTTAAGTCCTCAAAATTTTTCAGTAGATACTATTGATTTCAAGGAATTATTTAAATCATATACCAAACATTGGTTGTGGTTTGTGGTGTCACTAGTTGCATGCATTGTTTTTGTATTTGTAAATTTGAGGTATGAAACACCAGAATATTTAGCTCAGGCAACTATTCAAGTGGTTGATAATAGAGCTTCTTCAGAATTAAATGTTTTTAGTGATTTAGAAATCCTTTCAGGAGGAGGAGGAAGTAATGCTATTGAAGATGAGATTCTTAATTTTAAATCTAGATCTAACCTTATAGAGGTTACAAAAAACTTAAATCTTAATGTCAAGGTATATGCTCTAGGGGATATAATTGATTCTGAGGTTTATCAAAACCGCCCCTTTATTATCAATTTTATTGAGTCAGATTCAATTATTCATAATGCTAGTTATAGTTTTTATATTCATTTGTCCAATAATACAACATTTGGTTTCTCTACAGAAAAAGATGGGCCGGTTAAAGTGTTTCCTTTTGGAAAAAATATCCCAACTAGAGTAGGTGATGTTATTGTAACCCCTACTACACTGGGCAATTATTCTGGATTAAAAGGAAGAAAATATAGAATTGATTTAACACCTGTAACTATTGTTGCTCAAAATTACCAAAGTAGAATGGGTATTGCCCCTGCACAAAAAGGAGCTAGTATTTTGGGTATTTACCTAAACGATCCAATACAGATAAAAGCTAAGAACATTATTAATGAATTGATTTTTGTTTACAATAAAAATACTGTACAAGACGCAAGAGCTATTGCTGATAAAACATCAACATTTATTAATGATCGAATAAATAGCATTTATTCGGATTTGTCTTCAGTTGATGAAACAGCAGAAAACTTTATGACCAGTAGAGGGTTGACTGATATCGCATCCCAGTCTAGCTTAAATTTAAGTACAGGAGCTGTGAATGAGCAGGCACTTAGAGATACGCAAATACAGTTGAATATAGCCTCATCTATGCAAGATATAGTAGATAATTCTGAAGGTTTTGAAATTTTACCTTCTAATGTTGGTCTTGATGATGCTTCAATTGCTACAACAACAGCTAGATATAATGAACTAGTTCTACAAAGAGAAAAATTTCTGATAAGCTCTAATGAAAAGAACCCAGTGATTGTAAACTTGGATCAGCAATTGACAAGTTTAAAAAGAAATATGCTGTCTAGTTTAAATAGTAAAACCAATAATTTAAATCTTCAGGCCAATAGTTTAAGTCAGCAGTTATCAAAAATAAATTCAAGATTGTATTCGGCTCCTAAAAATGAAAGAACTTTAAGGGACATTACAAGGAAACAAGAAACAAAAGAAACCCTTTATTTGTATTTGCTTCAGAAAAGGGAAGAATCCCAAATTGCATTTGCTTCTTCAGAACCTAATATTAAAGTTATTGATTCAGCTTATAGTTATAGTAATGCACCCGTAGGCACAAGCAAGCGAATTATTTATTTAGGCGCAATTTTTATGGGATTGTTGATTCCTTTTTTTATAATTTATATTAAAGGACTATTAGACACAAAAATTCATAATAAGATTGATTTAGAGAAATTAGTGGAAGGTATACCTGTCTTAGGGGAATTGCCTAGGCTAACCAAAAAAGAGGGAAAATTGATTCAAAATGAAGACCGCTCTGTTTTAGCAGAATCTTTAAGAATCATGAGAACAAGCTTAGATTATTTAATAAAATCTAAAAAAACAGCAGGGAAAGGGAACATTATTTTTATTACCTCTAGTACTTCAGGAGAAGGAAAAACATTTATATCCTCAAACTTGTCAATGGTACTGGCAAGTACCAATAAAAAGGTACTGTTGATAGGAGCGGATATACGGAATCCTAAGTTATATACTTTTTTCTCAGGAGATAAAATTGATAAAATGTCCAAATATGTTAGAAATAAGGATGCTGGGCTTACTGAGTATTTGTATGATGATAAATTGAATATTAAAGATATCATAAACCCCATGTTGGTATATGAAAATACAATAGATGTTGTTTATTCTGGTAGAATACCACCAAACCCTGCTGAATTGTTAATGAGCAATAGACTACAAGAAATGTTTAAAGAGGTTTCTGAAATTTATGATTATGTGATTGTAGATACAGCTCCTCTTATGGTAGTGGCCGATACACTTTTAATTAGTGATTATGCAAACCATATTGTATATGTAACAAGGGCACATATAACGGAGAAGAAAGCAATTCATTTTCCGTTAAAACTTCAAAAAGAAGGAAAAATAAATGGACTTTCTTTCATTGTTAATGATGTAAGGTCTACAAATCTTGGTTATGGAGGTAAGTATGGTTATGGTTATGGTTATGGAAAGATAATGAAGAAATGGTGGAAGTTTTAAACGTCAATAAAAATTATTGATTGTTTTTTCTATTACAGGAAATAAAGTATCTAATATTTTTTTAGATACAGTTACTTTTTTTAAACTATTTAATTGATGCATATTGTGAACGTCACTAGCCATAAAGTCAATTAAGCCCTTGTCCAATAGTTTGTATGTGGTTTTTTGAACTTCTTTACCATAGTAATTACTAAGAGACAATAAATTCATTTGAAACAGTAGTCCTTGTTCTTTGTACCTTAAATATTTTCCAAAATCATTATGCAAATAACCACACCTTTCTGGGTGGGCAAAAATAGGAAAATATCTAGCAGAAGCAATTTGTTGGATTGCATCATCAAAATTTATAGAGGGTTGTAAATAAGACATTTCCACCAACAAATAACTTTTTCTCAAAGGCATTATTTGTCCATTTTCTAAAATAGATTCAAAATTGTCATCTATCATATGTTCAGCAGCAGCATCAATTGAGATATCTTTCATATTTTTTTTGAGAAGCTCATTCTTGAGTTTGGTCAATGAATCTTCAATGGTCTTTGGAGTATTGGGATAATAGTTGTGCATAATGTGTGGCGTGGCAATAAAAATTTTTACTCCAAATTCAGAAAATCCCTTTATAAGATCAATAGATTCGTCAACAGTTTTGGCCCCATCATCTATTCCTGGAAGTATATGGTTATGAATGTCTACAAAGCCTTCTAAATAGTCTACTAGAAAAAATTTCTTACTAAAAATATGAAACATAGATTACAAATATCATTCAAAAATAGTGTTTCTAGCTTTATTGATTAGGTAAGTTTTTTTGAAGTTTGAAAAAAAGTTGGGATATAGGAATCAACATCAATCCAGAAATAATGAAAAGGATAAATGATATTCTTAAATTAAATGCATGGGCCAGATAGCCTATCAACGGTGGGCCAACCAACATCCCTAGTATGCCATACGTAGCTATTATGGATATCGCCATTCCTGGGGAATATTTTTTTGATGTACCCGCTAATGCAAATGTCATGGGGAAAACAGATGCCGTTCCAAACCCAACCAAACAAAAACCAATCATAGATGCCCAAAATGTAGGGAAAATTATAGCTAATCCAATACCCAAAGAAATGAATGAGGCACTTATGATATATGTTTTTTTCATGCCTATATTTTCAATAAGCCTATCGGAAAAAAACCTTGATAAAGCCATACAGCTCATAAAAATTAGATAACCAAAGGTGAATATTTCTTCTCCGATCACTTCTTTAAAGTACACGCCGCTCCAATCATACATACCTCCTTCACATACCGCAGCAAAAAATACAAGTATGCCCAAATACAATATAAAAGGGTCAGGTTTTCCCAAAATTAATTTATTCCCAGAGGAAGAGCGGTCGTTTTTTATTAGAAAAAAATATGCTACTATTGTAATTGTGAAAGTAAAAACCGCAACATAGGTCAAGTGGAGTCCCATGTCTATATTTAATTTTACCATAAGGGTGGAAAAACCTACACCAGCAAGCCCTCCCGTACTCCAAATGCCATGAAAAACGCCTATTATTTTCTTTTTGTACTTATTTTGGAGGGTAATAGATTGTGTATTAATAGCAATATTTAGGATTCGCATACAAAATGAGAAAAAACAAATTGCAATCACCAATAAAAAAGGAGTGTGGGCGTAGCCAATAAATATCAATGATATTGAAAAGAATAGAAAAGAAACTAATAAAGGAACCCTGCTGTTAAAACGTGACACCAACCATCCAGAAATTGGAAGCCCAATCATTGAGCTTATTGGCATAGCCAAAAGAATACTACCTAGTTCTGCTTCATTAAAATTAAAAAAAGCTTTAATTGTAGGTATACGTGATGCCCATGTTGAAAAACAAAACCCAGAAAGAAAAAAATAAACACTTAAAGCAACACGTTGCTTGGCTTTTAAATCCATTGTCATTATTTCAACTGCAAATATCCGAGGTAATTTTCAAAAAAAAGATAACTTTTGAATGAAAATTCACTAATCATTAATTTTTTATGTTCTTATTGAAAAAGTGATTCAGATTAAAAAATAAAAGAGTAATTAAAGTATAATGAATCACCTTTTTTTACGGAAAAGCATGGGAGAACCAAGTTACTTTCCGATACAGAAATTCGCAAAGATGTTTCCCAATAAATCATCACTGGTAATCTCACCCGTAATCTCACCAAAATGATAGAGCGCCTGTCTTATGTCTATTGCCAATAAATCTCCTGAAACACCTTCATCTAGACCAAATTGCACTTTTTCTACCTCCTCCAAAGCTTTTAAAAGGGAATTGTAATGACGAGAATTGGTCACAATGGTTTCATTGTTCCTTAGTGCACCTATATTGATAAGGTCTAAAAGGGTATCCTGTAACTGACCTATACCCTGTCCGGTTTTGGCCGATAACAACAATGCAGTCGGTAATTCATTGTATATAGTGGATAGTTGCCTTTTATTAAGTGAATCAATCTTATTGATGACTGTGATCAACGGCTTTTGTGGGTGCTTCTGTTGTAATTTTTCAAGGGTAGATATTAATAACGGAATATTCTTATCATCAACCATTAATTGATTACCATCAACCAAATAGAGTACCACTTCTGATTTTTCTATTTTTTCAAAGGTTTTTTTAATGCCAATACTTTCAACAATGTCCTTTGTCTCTCTAATACCTGCCGTGTCTATAAACCTAAAACCAATGCCGCCAATGGAAATCTCATCCTCAATGGCATCTCTGGTAGTGCCCGCTATCTCACTTACAATTGCTCGCTCCTCATTTAACAGGGCATTTAAGAGTGTGGATTTACCAACATTGGGTTCACCCACTATAGCAATGGGGATTCCGTTTTTTATGACATTGCCAACAGCAAAACTGTCAATCAATTTTTTTAACACTTCTTGGATTTTGACCAATAGATTTTTGAATTGTGTTCTATCGGCAAACTCTACATCTTCCTCAGAAAAATCGAGCTCTAATTCTATTAAGGAAGCAAAATTGAGCAGTTCTTCCCTTAGCTTTTTAATTTCATAGCTAAAGCCCCCGCGCATTTGTTGCATGGCCACTTTATGGTTGGCCTCATTGTCACTGGAAATTAAATCGGCCACAGCTTCTGCCTGACTTAGATCCAACTTCCCGTTTAAGAAAGCTCTTAAAGTGAACTCACCTGGATTAGCCATTCTACAGCCCTTCCTAATAAACAATTGAATAATTTCTTGTTGTATATATAAAGAACCATGACAGGAAACTTCTATCACATTTTCACCCGTATATGAATGTGGTTCTTTAAAAACGGAGACCAAAACTTCATCCAATGTTCTTTCTGCATCTACAATATGACCCAAATGTATAGTATGGCTTTTTTGTTTTCTTAAATCTTTACCTCTGATGGATTTAAATAGGGGAGAAGCAAGCGCTATAGCTTTGGCGCCAGAAATACGAATTACGGCTATTGCCCCTGCACCAGAAGGGGTAGCCAAGGCTACTATGTCATCATCATATTCCATAGCTGCAAAAGTACAAATAGTTATTAAATGTAACATTTTTCATTAAAAAACGACTTATAAGTATAAACCCCTTAAAACAATCAAAAAATGGAAATCATCAATCAAAAAACAATGCGGGTTGACAATAAAACTTTAGCAATTGCACATCTTACACAATTATTAGATTATGTCACAGGATTTGGTGGACTTATAATTCCTTTAGTCATATGGGCAACGTCCAAAGATTCTATTGAGAAAATGGATGAACATGGAAAAGCCATTATCAATTTTCAATTGAGCATGATACTGTACATTATTCTTAGTATTCCAGCTGTTTTATTGCTTGGTCTGGGAATTTTAACCTTAATAGGTATCGGTATTATAGGATTTGTATTCCCAATTATAAGCGCAATTAGGGCCAGTAATGGAGAATCACCGTACTATCCGTTGAGTATAAAATTTATTTAACGGATTGATTATAAAGTAAAAAGGGCAATACTGAAAAGTATTGCCCTTTTTAACTATGTATTTATTTTTTAGTTGTTCAGCATTACTGGCATCACCAACATAATAACTTGTTCACCTTCATCCAATCCGTCGGACGGAGTTAAAATACCTGCTCTGTTAGGTAGACTCATTTCTAAGGTGATTTCATCTGATGTTAAGTTGCCCAACATTTCTACAAGAAATCTAGAATTGAAGCCTATTTGCATATCATCGCCCTGATAAGAGCATGTTAAACGCTCTTCTGCTTTGTTGCTATAATCAACATCTTCCGCAGAGATATTCAGTTCTGCACCAGCAATTTTCAATCGGATTTGATGTGTTGTTTTGTTAGAGAAAATAGAAACTCTTCTCACAGAACCTAATAATTGATTTCTGGCAATGCTCAACTTATTTGGATTCTCTTTAGGAATCACAGCTTCATAATTAGGGTATTTTCCATCAATTAATCTACATACCAATACTGTGCTTCCATAAGTAAATTTAGCATTGCTCTCATTGTATTCTATGATGACATCATCTTCACTGCCAGCCAAAATACCTTTTAATAGATTTAATGGTTTCTTGGGCATAATGAATTCCGCAACTTGGGAAGCAGTAACATCCGTACGCTGATATTTTACTAATTTATGGGCATCAGTGGCCACAAAAGTTAAGCTTTCAGGAGAAAACTGAAAGAACACACCACTCATCACAGGTCTAAGGTCATCATTCCCTGCTGCAAATATGGTTTTGTTGATAGCAGTTGCTAAAATGTCTCCAATAATAGTTGTAGAGCTTGGATTTGAAAGTTCCACAGCCTTTGGGAATTCTGTCCCATCAGCGTATGCCAAAGCATATTTACCATGGTTGGAACTTATTTCAACGGTATTGTTTTCTTCAACAACAAAGGTCAAAGGTTGTTCTGGAAATGTTTTTAATGTTTCCAATAACAATCTAGCGGGTACGGCAATGACACCCTCATTGTCTGAATCAACATCTAAAACAGAACTCATGGTAGTTTCTAAGTCTGATGCAGAAACAGTTAGTTTGTTTTGTTTTAAATCAAACAAAAAATTATCCAAAATGGGCAAAGTATTGCTGTTGTTAATGACGCCGCCTAAAACTTGTAGCTGCTTTAATAAATAAGTACTGGATACTATAAATTTCATTAGTTGCTCTTTTTAAGTATAAATCTATGTTAGAAAAAGGACTTGTTTTCTCCCTTACTTTATCAAAAGTTCTCAAAATGTCCTAGAAACAAAGGTATTTGAATTGACCTTTTTAAGAAAACAAACTTATTAACACTTAAGTCCCGTATTTCTTCTTTCTGATATAGCAGAAAAGCATGCCAAAAAGAAGTGTCAAGACTATTGGAACACCAATGTTAATCAACTGCCACTTGTTTTTTTGATTTACTGTTTTTTCTTGTCCCAATAGCGGAATCGATACTTTTTTATTACGAATGTTTATAAGTCCATTGTCGTCCAATAGGTGATTTATGCTGTTTAACAAGAACTCTTTGCTGCCATAAAAGTTATTAATCTATTTGCCATATCCCAAATCCAATGATCTACCATTTCTTGTTTTGTTTTTAAGAATAGAAACACCTATGGCACCAAAAGGGAAAATTTACTGGGGTCGGAAAAGCCGTATTCAAAAAGATTGAATTGTCCTTTAAAAACTTATAAGTACAATCCGCATAGCCCTAGAAGATGAAAATAATCAAGTACCCAATGGAAGAGGTGAAGAAGGATTGTATTTCACGTTTGTATATGACAAGTAAATAGTATAATTGGTTGCTTAACTAAATAATCATAAAAAATTGATGGTAATGGTATCCCTATAATCAAGCCCCAGTAGGGTAGAAGCTCCACCAACCGTATTTAAATTACTTTTATAGATGGCAAGTTCTATATAACCTGATGAATTAAAAAGAGCTAATAAATCCCCAGGCCCTTTACGTTGGTTTTTTTCAAGGTCAAAATTTATGATGTCACTATACTTATGGTGAATTTCTGTCATTTTTTTGTTTCTGGCGCTCAACTCAAACTTCCTTCCGTTTCTATAAGCTTCAAACAAACTTTTCTGAATATTGGTCACTACATTGCCATAATTATCAATATAAATGACACTGCCGGTAATGGTTTTCCCATTATCAGAAACTCTTGGGGAAAATTCCCTTAACTCTTTTAATGCTGTAAACGGTTTGCCAACAACCTCTAAAGTGCCGCCACGGGCAATATGGCAGGCCACTTGCACAAAAACATCCAACACGGGGAAAGAACCATGTACTGGGTTGGGAATATTGATTTCCACAATTTTTTCTGGCTCAATTTCAGAAGTGATCAAGCATATGACACCATTATTGGCCGCTATAAAATAATGACCGTCCACTAAGACTGCTATATGTTGATTTTCAAGAGTCGGTTCAGAATCTACACCAACAATGTGTATGGTGCCTTCTGGAAATGCTTTATAGGAGTTTTTTAGAAGATAGGCACATTCCTGAATATTAAAAGGGCTAATGGAATGTGAAATATCAACAATTTTGGCGTCTGCCAGTTCTTTGTAAATAGTGCCTTTTATAGCGCCTACAAAATGGTCTTTGTGCCCAAAATCAGTAGTTAGTGTAATAATTGCCATGCAAGCGCTGTTGATATGTTTTTACTGGTGCAAACTGATTTTTACTTAAGTTTGTAGAACAAAATTACACAAAAAAATAGCTACAGGAAATATATCTTTTAACCAAAATTGTTAAACACAAATATTCTTTGAACGAACTTATAATAGAACTTACTGAAATTAGTCCAAGAGAGTTTTTTGGGCATAGAAATGAAAACATAGATTTATTGAAGAAATACTTTCCAAAATTAAAGATTGTTGCTCGTGGAAGTAAGATAAAAGTATATGGTAATGAAGAGTTGTTGAACGAGTTTGATAAGCGATTTGTGATGCTTACCAATCATTTTGCCAAATACAATAAATTGGATGAAAATATAATTGAAAGAATTTTGATGAGCAGTGGTGAAGAGGATTATGAATCATCTAATGGCAGTGGTGATGTATTGATCCACGGTGTTAATGGCAAGTTGATAAAAGCAAGGACAGTCAATCAAAGAAAAATGGTTGATGCCGCCAAGAAAAAAGATATGATTTTTGCTATTGGACCTGCAGGTACAGGGAAAACCTACACAGGAGTTGCATTGGCGGTCAAGGCATTGAAAGCAAAGGAAGTAAAGAAGATTATATTAACCAGACCTGCGGTGGAAGCAGGGGAAAATTTAGGTTTTTTGCCAGGGGATTTAAAAGAGAAGTTAGATCCTTATATGCAACCACTTTATGACGCATTACGGGATATGATTCCTTCCGAAAAACTGGCGCATTATATAGAAAATGGAACCATACAAATAGCACCTCTGGCATTTATGCGAGGTCGTACTTTAGACAATGCTTTTGTGATTTTGGATGAAGCTCAAAACACCACACATGCGCAAATGAAAATGTTCCTAACACGTATGGGGAAAAATGCCAAATTCTTGATTACCGGGGATCCTGGGCAAATAGATTTACCCAGACGAATAACATCTGGTCTAAAAGAAGCTTTATTAGTGTTGAAAAATATTCAAGGAATAGAAATCATCTACTTGGATGAAAAAGATGTCATTAGACATAAATTGGTAAAAAAGGTAATAGACGCATACAAGAATATTGAACATTAAAATTAAACCCATTACATGTCGAATACAATTATAGATACCAATTTTAACTTTCCAGGACAACAAAGTGTATACAAAGGAAAGGTACGGGCAGTATATCAGTTAGAAAATAATATATTGGTCATGGTGGCCACTGATAGACTTTCTGCTTTTGATGTTGTGATGTCAAAGGGAATTCCTTACAAAGGACAGATATTGAATCAGATTGCCACAAAAATGATGGCTGCTACTACAGATATTGTTCCCAATTGGCTTATTGCCACACCAGACCCAAATGTAGCTGTGGGACACGCCTGTGAACCATTTAAGGTAGAAATGGTGATTAGGGGCTATATGTCAGGTCATGCCGCCCGTGAATACAAAGCCGGCAAAAGAATGCTCTGTAGTGTGCTTATGCCCAATGGGATGAAGGAGAATGATAAATTTCCAGAACCTATCATCACACCTGCTACAAAAGCCGAAATGGGAGATCATGATGAAGATATTTCCCGCGAGGATATTTTAAAACGGGGCATTGTTTCAGAAGAAGATTATATCGTTTTAGAAAAGTATACAAAAGCGTTGTTTCAACGAGGTGCTGAAATTGCTGATGGGCGAGGGCTAATACTGGTGGATACCAAATATGAATTTGGAAAAACCAAAGACGGTAAGATTGTCCTGATTGATGAAATCCACACCCCAGATTCGTCACGCTATTTTTATAAAGAAGGGTATCAAGAAAGGCAAGAAGCAAGTGAACCTCAAAAACAATTGTCTAAAGAATTTGTACGCCAATGGTTAATATCCAATGGTTTTCAAGGGCTTGAAGGGCAAACCACCCCAGAAATGCCTGATGAATATATAGAAACTGTTTCTGAACGCTATATTGAACTCTATGAGAATATAATGGGAGAAACCTTTGTAAAGGCAGATGTCACCAATATTCAGGAACGAATAGAAGAGAATGTGCTACAATATTTAAAAAAATAAGTTTTATTGCCTTCATTAAGGTAGAAGACCAGTTAGATTTTTAAAACCTGACAGGTCTTTTTTGTTATGTTTCATGTTTTCAGGAATTAAAAATTTGTAACTCCCAAAGAGTTTTACTTATCTTACAAGCTTAATCAACCAACTAAACTCTATCCATGGATAAAGAAGCAAGAAAAAAATACTGGAAAGAAAACCTAAAATACCTTGCCATTCTATTGGCCGTATGGTTTGTGGTTTCTTTTGGTTTCGGCATTTTATTGGTAGACCAACTTAATACAATTAAACTGGGCGGCTTTAAACTGGGCTTTTGGTTTGCCCAACAAGGTTCTATCTATGTCTTTGTAGTACTGATATTTATCTACGTTCGCTTAATGAATACTTTGGATAAAAAATATAACGTAAACGAGTAGAAATTATGGATGTACAAACGTGGACGTATATTTTAGTAGGAATTACTTTTTCACTTTATATAGGAATTGCAATTTGGGCAAGAGCAGGATCTACCAAAGAGTTTTATGTAGCTGGTGGTGGCGTGACACCTTTGGCAAACGGATTGGCCACAGCTGCAGATTGGATGTCGGCAGCCTCCTTCTTGGGAATGGCAGGTTTAATTTCCTTTAATGGGTATGATGGTTCTGTATATTTAATGGGCTGGACAGGCGGTTATGTGCTGTTGGCATTGTTGCTTGCACCATATTTACGAAAGTTTGGAAAATTCACAGTGCCAGATTTTATTGGTGATAGGTACTATTCCAATGTGGCAAGGACCATAGCGGTAATATGTGCTCTATTGGTATCTTTCACCTATGTGGCAGGGCAAATGAGAGGAGTGGGCTTGGTCTTTTCAAGATTTTTAGAAGTAGACATTAATGTAGGTGTCATCATAGGAATGGTCATTGTATTGTTCTATGCCGTTCTTGGAGGCATGAAGGGGATTACCTATACCCAAGTGGCACAGTATTGTGTACTCATTTTTGCCTTTATGGTACCTGCAATATTCATTTCCATACAAATGACTGGCAACCCAGTTCCACAATTGGGAATGGGCAGTGATGTACTGGGAGAGAACATATCCTTATTGGATAAGCTGGATGGCTTATCAACCGATTTAGGTTTTGCACAATATACCAATGGCTCAAAATCCATGATAGATATTTTCTTTATCACAGCTGCCCTAATGGTGGGTACAGCTGGATTGCCACATGTTATAGTGAGGTTTTTTACAGTGCCCAAGGTTAAAGATGCCCGTAAATCAGCAGGCTATGCATTGTTGTTCATAGCAATCCTTTATACTACGGCACCAGCAATTGCAGTTTTTGCGAGAGTCAATCTAATAGAGACTGTGAGTAATAAAGATTATGAAAATATGCCTGAATGGTTCTCTAAATGGGAGGATACGGGTCTGATAAAATTTGATGATAAAAATGGAGATGGGGTGATTCAGTATGTGGCTAATGAAAATGTAAATGAGTTGACCATTGACAAAGATATTATGGTTTTGGCAAACCCTGAAATTGCCAACTTGCCCAATTGGGTGATTGCTTTGGTGGCAGCAGGTGGATTGGCGGCAGCGTTATCCACAGCAGCAGGGTTATTGTTGGTAATATCCACCTCTATATCCCATGATTTGATAAAGAAACAGATAAAACCGGATATTTCCGATAAAGAGGAACTGATAGCTGCACGTTTATCAGCAGTTGTTGGTGTTTGTGTGGCTGGTTATTTTGGTATCAACCCGCCAGATTTTGTGGCGGCAACAGTAGCGCTTGCCTTTGGGCTTGCCGCTGCCTCATTTTTCCCTGCTATAATTATGGGTATTTTTAATAAGAAAATGAATATGGAAGGAGCTGTTTCAGGAATGGTGGTCGGGATACTTGTCATGCTTTTTTATATGGTCAAATTTAAGTTTGGCTGGTTTGGTGGTGGTACAACAGATGATTATTGGTTTGGTATTTCTCCAGAAGGATTTGGAACCGTGGCCATGGTATTGAATTTTATTGTAGCTATAGTAGTTTCAAAGTTTACACCAGAACCGCCAGAAGAAGTGCAGGAATTGGTTGAGAACATCCGTATCCCTAGTGGAGCAGGGGATGCAATTGATCATTAAAGTTTGCTATTGTCTAAATGTTCCTATTGGTATTTTATAATAGTCAAAATGCTCATGAAAAAATAAACCCCTTTTTGGGGCTTATATAATTTGGTTTCATTAAAAGAAATCACTGGTTTTGCGACCTTAAACAATTTTGTTTATAAATTCATCAATGTTAACATTCAGTCCTTCGGCAACTCCTGTCCCTAATCTTGGACTTACCCTGGACCAATGACATAACTGTTGGTTGATGATTGATTGGAAAATAGAGGTGGAATAAAAACTTATTCTTTACCATCCACATAATCTTGCAGATAGGCATAACGTTGGGTCAACTTTCCATTTTGTGTCATTCTTGCACGCTCCAAAACCCCATTTTTATCATCATTAAAAAATGCTGGTATAACGTGTGTTGAAAATGCCTCCCCAAAACCAACACTTGCATCTTTTGGAAGCTCACAGGGCAAATTATCCACTGCCATGACAGCTATTGCGTTAGGATTTTTAAAATCAGTTTCCAGTTCTGTCATTGGATTATACCCATAAATAGGTTCTGCAATGGTGGATGGCCTTATAGTTGTGGCCACGGGTCCATCTATATCACAACTCACATCTGCCACTACTTTAATTTTAAAATCAGGAAGTTTTGCATCTTCCCTTGTATATAAATAGGGAGCGCCATCACCATAAAAGTGTCCTGCTATATAGAAGTCCGTTACTTTGGCAAATCGGAAAAAATTGGATTTATATTCCTCTGGATGGGCGAAAAAATCTTGCATGGTTCCTTTTACCCCGTCTTTCCTTAAATTATACTCAGAAACATCTACTTGACAATAAACAGCTTCATTAAAATCTTCCTCCAAATATTCTTGTACCCCAACTTCTTTAAGGTTTATGGCATCTAACATTTCTTTGGCCCCGTTCCCTACTCTACCCTTGCCTGTTAAAAATATTTTAATATTGAAAAGTTTTATTTTTTTTAGTTCGGAAATCAATGCTTGTTGGTCTGGCAATGTTTCTGCTTTGGGCAATTGAAACAGTCCTAATTTTAAACCATAAGTTCTAAAACCATTATATGCCCCAACAATACCTGCATAGCGGCCAAATGCCACCAAACGCTTTCCGTTTTGCTCTGTAATTACCTCATGGTCATATAATTCTATATTTTTATCTAAAACAGCCTGTAGCAATTCTCTGTTATATGCCTGCTTTTTTATGGTATGTGAAAAGAAAAAATATTTTTTATCTGGAATCAAAGCATCAATAGGCACTTCTTTTACGCCAATGAGCACATCACATTGTTCCATATTTGAACTCATTTTTAACCCAGCGGTTTTGTATTCTTCATCTTTAAAAATACGTATTGGTGAAGGTTCCACAAAAATTTTGGCTTTTGGATTGCTTTGTATGACTTTTTGGCAAGCTTCTGGCGATAGCACAACTCGCCTATCTGGTGGGTTTTTACGCTCTTTTATGATTCCGAACTTCATAAATTTATTTTGGTATAAATTTTGAACTAAAATTAAGGCGAATTGTAGTAGTGCACAAACTTTTTATTAGCTTTGCTGCCCGCGTTAGGCACTTCGATGGAGTTTATACTAATTTGAAGTACTAAGTGTGACAAATATGTCGTCTGCGTTAGGGATAGCAGTGATATCCTTTTCTTTTTTGAAAAGATAAAACGGATAGCCCGCCACTTGTAACGATAGTGAAAAGTGGAACGCTATAAAAATTGTTCATTGAAAAAAATAATAGGTTAGAGGAGTTCCCGAGATAAACTCGGAATTAATTCGTTTATGAAAACAAGTTTTTCTAACTCATTAAGGGGCCGACTGGTTTTGACAGCGAGACCAATTGGAATGCAAGCATGCCGAGCTATGAGATTAATGCTCGTAAATATCAATTTCACACTTTTAATAGGCGATAATAACTACGCTCTTGCCGCTTAATCTGAATTATAGTAAGATTAGCCTCGTCTCTACTAGGTAGAGAAGCGAGATGTCCCTGAATAGCCCTTGTTGACGGCGATTCATTTTGGGGCACCATAAAAGTCAACACAAGGGTACTAGTGCTTTGATAGTACCACTAAAATCTTAAAAGCTAAGTGTGTATTAGGCAGTTTCTAGTCAGGTGCACGTCGAAAATCAATTAGAAACTAAGCATGTAGAAAGTATTGTAATTGCTTGTTTGGACGAGGGTTCGAGTCCCTCCGGCTCCACTATTTAGGTGTCAAAATGATACAAAAACCTGTAAATCGTTGATTTGAAGGTTTTTAATTTTATTTAGTTTCGTTTGATATCGGATAATACCATTAAAAAGGATACTTATTCGGTGAGTATTTTATCATTAAAAAACATTCACCGATTTCTATGTAATTTACTGATAGTATGTTAATTATATAATATACGTTTATATTTTTTGTACATTTATTTATGCTAAAAATCGCATGAATAATGAATAAAACTTTTTCACAGCTTTTTTACTTGAAAGGAAAGCATGCTGACAAACATGTCAAAGTGCCTATATACTTACGATTGACCGTAGATAGTCAACGAAGTGAGCTGAGCATTTCTCGCAAAGTTGACCCTGAAAAATGGAGTGCGCGAACTGGAAGAATGCGCGGTTCTGGTATGGAAGCAACAATCTTAAATCAATATCTTGACACCGTTCGTAGTAAAGTAAATCGAATTCACAACCAATTGGTTGAAGAGGATAAACCATTTACATCTCGGGATATCAAAAATATTTATCAAGGCAAGGACAGAGAGGTTAAAATGCTCTTAGAAGTATTCGACGAACATAATCGACAAATGAAAAAACTGGTCAATAAGGTCTCTGACCTCTGGAGATTTAAGCCATTTTTTTGTCACTTGACCAGATTGGTTGTTTAATAATTGTTTGATGTCATCGAGCAGTTCTATTTTGAACTCTCGAAGATCTTCGGTAGTAATAATTGTTGCGCTCATTTGTAAAGATTTAAAAACAAAGTCGCCAAGGTTGATCTGTTTAATGACGACTTTGAAGTGATTTGACTTTCGTCCTACAAATGTGAGTAAGAATAATAGTATATCAAGACCGTTGCACGGTATAATCTGTTTAGAATAGGCGTAAAAATTAACT
>CAYNLI010000039.1:0-21918 GCA_964398035.1 uncultured Flavobacteriaceae bacterium
CTTTTTTGATTGATTTACTATAGACCTAATGGGTATAGTTTCTACTTTCTGACCAGCGAACTCTTTTGCTGTCTCTAAGTCTTGAAAAAAATGAATTTCTTCTTGATTCTGTCGGTGTGTAATTAATAAAAGTTCTCATTATATGTTGTTTTTAAATTGTTATAAATAATTTGCTTTATATCTATAAGACGAGAAGGTTTTACTTTTGTTACAGTACTGTGCTATAAATAGTACTGTCTTAAACAAAATTTAACATAACGTTTTATTAAAAAAACATTTTAACTAATTGACAATAAGAGTATTGTGTTAAAAAAAATATTTTAAATTTTAACATATAAAAAACTGAAATAGGGGAGAAGTACTCTGATTTTTAAATTGTAGAAGTAGTTTTTAGCTTAAAAAATGGCTATTCTTTATTCAACTCATTTAATAATTCCCCATAATTTTCAATTCCTTTGTATAGACGCCCACCTAAATTAACAATGGGAGTTTGTAGTGAGTCCAATGAAATCTTGGAACCATAGACTTTCCCTAATTGTTCTTTAATGTTTGGCTTCTCATTTAGATTATAATACCTAAAGATATAATTGTTTGCATTTAGTGAATCTATAATTGTAGCACATGCAATACAATTTTGGGAAGAATAAATTGTAATATGTTTTTTAGGCTTTATTTTTTTTGGTGGAACTACTATAATAGTATGTTCCTTTTTTAAGGCACGTCTAGATAAACTGTCATTGGCAACCACATTATAGGTATATACGGGTTTCTTGCCCCTAAACAGAACAATGGTCTTTAAATGCACTTTTGAAGTAGCGGGTATTCTTATTAATCGTGGTTTTGCAGCACTTTGCCTAAAATTACTTCCTTTGACTGTAAAAAGAACATCATAATCTTTTTCAGTTTCATTCAATCCATAGAAAGCTAAACGATTAGGTAATTCTCTAACCTCAATTTTTATGGGTTTTTCTTGACCACTTAGTTGATTTATTAAAAGAAAAAGGAAAAAAAACATTTTTTTAAACATAACCATACGTTTTATTTTTTTCAAGATAAGAATTATATAAACAATGTTTTTTATACTTAAATAATAGGTTTCTTGATGGTGTTACTTTTAAATTTATAGGTCTATGACTATAGGGAAGTATTAGTGTGCAATAATAAATGATGTAAAATTAAAAAGGTTATTTTATATTTGCAGTGTTTAAGGAGATACACATAAACCTGTAATTGCAGTTGTTAACTAGCTTTTAGGTAAAATAAGTATACATTCATTGTTCTTTCCAAACATTCGTTTAGTATTTAACTTCTTCTTCTTAAACACAATTTATTAGTATTATATTTAAAACAGACGAATGGCAAAATCACAGCAGACATTTAATAAGAGTGAAAAAGAAAAAAAGCGTTTAAAAAAGCGTGAGGATAAAAGAAAGAAAATGTTGGCCCGTAAGTTAGAAGCAAAAGAAAGCGGTAAAACTGGTATTCCAATGGCTTATGTTGATTTTAACGGGAATCTTGTAGATACTCCACCAGACCCAACTATGAAAGTAGAAATAGAGGCCGAAAGTATAGTGTTGGGTATCCCTAAAAAGGAAGAAGGAGATGTAGAAGAATTTGATCCAGTAAGAAATGGAAAAGTTTCTTTCTTTGATTCTTCAAAAGGTTTTGGATTCATTATCGATTCAGAAAACCAAGAAAAATACTTTTGCCATGTAAGTGGTCTAATTGATGAAATTTTTGAAAACGACAAGGTTTCTTTTGAATTGGAAAAAGGAATGAGAGGCATGAACGCCGTTCGTGTTAAGAAAATATAGCTGTAATTTGAAACTGATAAGGCTGAAATCATTTATACTATAACATATATAGTATAAATGATTTATTGATTACTGACGTAATTTGTAGAGAAGAATAGCCTTTCATTTCAAAGTACTCTCCATACTGTTCCTTGTACATATTCCTTTAATAGGTTCTAGAACCTATTAAGTTATGAGAACAAACCTCTTAAAGATTATATTGCTCATATTTTTATCTAAATAATTGTACTTTGGAAAAATATGGGCAATTCAATTTTATGGAAATATGTTATTTTGATTTTTATTTTTGGTCAAAGTTTTGGCACATCGGGTCAAAACAAGGGTTCAATTGAAGATAAAGACTTAAAAAATAATTTTCATCAAAAAATTAAAAACCACACAAGAAAGGCATTGGGTTTTGGGATGGAAAAGAAGTTCGATAGCGCCATCTATTATTCTCAAAAAGCAATTGAACTATCAAAAAAAAGTAAAAATATAGAGCTTATTATTAGCTATGCTAACATCAACAGAGCAAAACTGTTATATTGGCAGATTACATCCAGCAAAGAAAAATCTTTGCTGGATGTAATCTGTCCTAATAATTGGGGTGTCATCAGTCTTTTTAATAGAACTATACTTTTTTATGGGGAAACCTCAGAATAGAACACTTATAATTCTCGCTTTTTTTTCTATTTATGTTATTTGGGGTTCCACTTACCTCCTAAATAAAATTGCAGTGACAGAGTTGCCACCATTTATGTTGGCTTCTATCCGGTTTATTATTGCTGGTGTGCTTATATTCTTTCTTTCCAAACTTATGGGGATTTCTATTTCTATTAGCAAAAAACAATTGTTAAATACCGTTATTGCGGGGCTATTATTTTTGACTCTTGGTAATGGAATAGCAGTATGGGCATTAAAATATGTAGATAGTAGCTTTGCTGCACTTCTTATTTCTGCACAACCTTTGGTGATACTTCTACTAATGCGTATAGTAGAGGGTAAAAAGATTCAACCTATGTCCTATGTAGGTGTTGCTCTTGGTGTTTTGGGAATGTATCTCTTGGTAAGTCAAAGACAGATTGTATTACAAGAAGGCGCAGTAATAGGAATAGTAATGCTGATGTTTTGTATGACAAGTTGGGCTTTTGGCAGTCTTTTTGTCGCAAAAGCAGAATTGCCAAGCAATTTTTTTGTGAACACAGGATATCAAATGGTAACAGGCGGTATTTTAATGGCAATTCTTAGTTTGCTATTGGGAGAGCCTTGGTCATGGCCAACAGAGTGGAGTGGTGAAGTGCAATTCGCTATGATTTTATTGGTGTTGTTTGGTAGTATTGTGGCATTCACCTCTTTTAATTATTTGCTAAAGGTAGTCTCGCCAGAAAAAGTAGCTACTAATACTTATGTGAATCCTATTATAGCCATGCTTTTGGGCTGGTATTTTTTAAATGAACAAATTACCACACAATCTATTATAGCTGCTGTTGTCTTACTTACAGGAGTGTACTTCATAAATACCAAAAAGAAGTTAAAGGGATACTCTAGGTTTTTAAATAGGAATAAGAATAAGTAGTATTTATTTGATATAGAGTAATATAACGATAGTTTTTATTTGAATAATAGAATGGTATTAACTTAAATTTCACAACAGCCTGAATACAATTTGTTATATTTGGAAAGTAAATTTTAATAAAATATTAAAAACATCATGATCAATCTTAAAAACCGTTCAGTCGTAGTTCTATTTACTGCGTTATTTTTATGTTTAGCATCTTGTAAGACAGAATTGGCCTCAGGAGAAAAACTAGCAATAGAGTTTGAAAAATATCAATTGGAAAACGGACTTGAAGTTGTTCTCCATCAAGACAAATCTGACCCTATAGTATCATTGGCCATTCAATATGGTGTGGGCTCAAACAGAGAAAAACCAGGAAGAACAGGTTTTGCCCATTTATTTGAGCATATGCTTTTTCAAGAATCAGAAAATGTTCCCCAAGATCAATTCTTTAAAAAAATCCAAGATGTTGGAGGTACACTAAATGGCGGTACGTGGAAAGATGGTACTATTTATTATGAAGTTGTTCCCAATAACGCATTGGAAAAAATTATGTGGTTAGAAAGTGACCGAATGGGTTTTTTAATCAATACTGTAACAGAATCTGCTTTTTACAACCAGCAAGAAGTGGTGCAGAATGAAAAAAGACAGCGTGTAGACAACAACCCTTATGGGCATACAGGGTGGGTGTTGGATAAAGCAATTTATCCAGATGGACATCCTTATAATTGGCAAGTGATAGGGGAGTTGGTAGATTTACAAAATGCAACAGTAGAAGATGTAAAAGAGTTTTATGATAAATATTACGGCCCAAACAATGCCACATTGGTTTTGGCTGGAGATTTTGAAATTGAAGATGCCAAAACACTTATAGAAAAATATTTTGGTGAAATAAAAAGCCGCCAAACAGTTGCTCCTATGGAACCGCAACCTGTAACATTAAGTGAGACTAAAAGGTTGTACCATGAAGATAATTTTGCCACTGCACCTCAATTGAACATGGTGTGGCCAACTTTGCAACAATATGAGGATGATGCCTATGCATTGGATTTTCTTGGACAATTGTTGGCAAATGGAAAAAAGGCACCCATGTATAAAGTTCTTGTAAAGGATAAAGAATTGACATCCAGAACCACTGCATTTAATAATTCTCAAGAATTAGCAGGTGTTTTTCGTATTCGTATCACAGCAAATGATGGTAAAAACTTGGCTGATGTTGAAGATGCTGTTTTTGAATCTTTTAAAATGTTTGAAGCTGATGGTGTTACAGATAAAGATGTTGAACGCATAAAAGCTGGTCTAGAAACAGATTTTTATAATGGAATAAGTAGTGTGCTAGGAAAATCTTTTCAATTATCACAGTATAATGTTTTTGCGGGAGACCCAGGATTCATTACTCAAGATATAGAAAACATTAAAGCGGTTACTAAAGAGGATGTTGTACGCGTGTACAATACATACATTAAGGATATGCCATATGTAATCACCAGTTTTGTCCCAAAAGGCAAGTTGGATCTTATGGCAAAAAAATCAGAATTAGCAGCTGTAGTAGAAGAGGAAATAAAAGATAATGTAGAGGTATCAATATCTGATGCCCCTGATGAAATTGCAAAAACCCCTTCTAATTTTGACAGGTCTATTGAGCCGAGTGAAGGAATTTCTCCAAAATTGAATATACCAGAATCCTGGTCTACCACACTTTCCAATAATATGAAAGTTTATGGTATGGAACAAACGGAGTTGCCCTTGGTCAACTTTAGTTTGGTGATAGATGGTGGACATCTCTTGGATTCTTTTGATAAAATAGGGGTCGCTAATTTAATGACCGATATTTTAATGGAGGGCACGGCCAATAAAACGCCTGAGGAATTAGAAGAGGAAATAGAACTTTTGGGAGCTACAATAGGGATGTACACAAGTAGTGAGTCTATTACCATTCATGGGAACACATTGGTGAGAAATTTTGAAAAAACCATGGCTTTAGTTGAGGAAATTTTATTGCAACCACGTTGGGATGAAGAAGAGCTTGCACGTATTAAAACGAGTACTATAAATGGAATAAAACGTTCAGCTGCCAACCCTAATGCAGTGGCCAGAAATGTGTACAACAAATTAATTTATGGTGAAAAGCATATGTTCGCATACCCTGCAAGTGGCACAGAAGCTTCAGTAGAAACTATCACTATGGATGATTTAAAAGATTTTTATACAAAGAATTTTTCACCGGCAATAAGTAAGTTCCATATTGTGGGCGATATCAATAAAGAGAAAACGCTTGCCGTATTAAATAGTCTGGAAAGCAATTGGAAAGGTGACGTTGTTAGCATACCGACATATGAGATTAAGGCAGAAAGAGACAAAGCTTCTTTGTACTTCGTAGATATTCCCAATGCCAAGCAATCTGTTATCAATATTGGATATTTGGGGATGGCCCGTACAAATCCAGATTATTTTGCTACAACTGTAATGAACTATAAACTGGGTGGTTCGTTCTCAGGTAATGTAAACCTTATTTTAAGAGAAGAAAAAGGGTATACCTATGGAGCAAGAACAAATTTCAGTGGTAGCAAAATTAAGGGAACTTTTACGGCATCGTCTAGTGTAAGAACAAACACTACCTATGAGTCGGTTATGATTTTTAAGGAGGAAATTGAAAAATATAAAGAAGGTATTTCCCAAGAAGATCTAGATTTTACTAAAAATGCATTGATAAAATCTAATGCTCGTCGTTTTGAAACCCAAGGTTCACTTCTTAGGTTACTTCAAAATATTAGCACCTATGATTTACCTGCGGATTATATTGCTGGGGAAGAAAAAATAATTGGCGAAATGACATTGGAGCAGCACAAAGCTTTGGCAAATAAATACCTTGATGCTTCTAAAATGGGTTATTTGGTTATTGGTGATGCAGCAACGCAACTAGATAAATTTAATGATGCTGGGTTTGATGAAGTTATTCTATTGGATAAAGATGGCAAAGAAGTGAAATCAAAAATTATTAAAGATTAAAAAGCCTTTATATAGTAAAAGAAAAGGGTGTGGTGAAAACCGCACCTTTTTTGTTTAGGGCAAATCAGAAAGTGTTTTTTCTGTTAACTGGTTTTTTTATAGCTCCACACGGCCAACCCATTCATAATAATAGCATAAGCCAGTGTTTTTAGTAATTGAGGAAGAATATCATTAAGGCTTGCTCCCTTTAGCATTACCATTCTCATTACTTCCACAAAATATTTTATGGGATTGAACTCTGTTAGTATTTGAGCCCATTTCGGCATGCTTTCAATAGGGGTAAAAAGCCCGCTCATTAAAATAAAAATGACCATAAAAAACCATGCAATGAACATTGCTTGTTGCTGGGTATCGGTAAAATTGGAAATAAAGAAACCTATCCCCAATACAACCAATAAATAAATACTTGTATAAAAATAAATTAACACCAAACTACCTACCATTGGTACATTGAAAATCACTTTCCCTAGGATTAATCCAATTGTTAGGAGTCCAAAACCAATAATCCAAAAAGGAAATAACTTCCCTATAATGAATTGATACTTTTTTATAGGAGTTACATTGATTTGTTCTAAAGTACCTATCTCCTTTTCACGAACAATATTCATTCCAGATAAAAACAAGGTTATCATAGTAACCAATAACACCAATATACCGGGCACCATAAAGGTTTTATAGTTCAAGGTTTTGTTATACCAAAAAAGAGGGATACTTTCAATAGTTTGAGGTCTATTTTTAGCATCTGAAGGCTGTAGCAAGCTTGTTATTGCATTTTTGTTGAAGCTTTGAAGAATCTGATTGATATATACATTTTCAACACCAGCCGCAGCACCATCAATAGCATTTATGGTTACAGAAAGTGTAGTCTTTTTTTCTTTTAGCATCTTTTTTTCAAAATACAGGGGTATCTCTAAAAAAACATCCACATCGCCTTTCAACATTGCTAAGTTTGCCTCTTTTGTTGAAGAAAAACTAGTGAGAACATTAAAATAAGTCGATGCATCAAACTTTTCTATCAACTCTCTGGAGAAAGATGTTTTATCATTATCAATGTATGAAAACTTAATATTTTTCACTTCAAAAGTTGCGGCATTGGATAAGATGACCAATTGCAGTAAGGGGAGTACAAAAATAATGGGTAGCATCCCTTTATTTCTAAAAATCTGCTTGAACTCTTTTCGTATAATGTAACCTATCGTTTTCATTACTCCAATCTGATTTTATATTTCTTAATACTCCATCCTATAAAAAACAATGTCATACCAACTAGAATGAGAGTTTCTTTCCATATAAAAGAAAGACCGACTCCTTTAAGCATAATTGCTTTTATGATGATGATAAACCATTTTGCAGGAATAATGTTACTGATGATTTGCAGTGGCAACGGCATACTTGTAATAGGAAAAATAAACCCTGACAATAAAATAACGGGAAGCATTAACCCCATTAAAGAAACCATCATGGCAGTTTGCTGTGTTTTGGAAATTGTAGAAATCAATATTCCCAAGGACAGCGCATTTATAATGAACAATATGCTTTCAAACCCAAGAAGAAACAAACTTCCTTCTACGGGCATTTTAAAAATAAAAATACTGAGTACAACGATTACAATTGCATTGATTACAGAGAGGAAAATGTAGGGGACAACCTTACCGACAATGACTAGAAAGGGTTTTAGCGGAGAGACCAATAAAATTTCCATTGTGCCCAATTCTTTTTCCCGAGCAATGGAAATAGAGGTCATCATTGCAGAAACTAACATTAAAATAATGGTCATTACGCCAGGAACAAACATAAATACACTTTTTAATTCTGCATTATAGACCATTCGTGTTTGCGGTATTATTTTATATGTAACCTGTATGTCTTTGTTCAGTTCTTGCTGATATTTTAGCAAAATGGCATTTGTGAAATTACTAATGGTATTTGCTGTATTTGGGTCTGTAGCGTCTGTTATAATTTGGATTGTTGCTTTGTTTTCTTTGATAAGTTTCTTGCTAAAATCCTTTTCAAAACTTAATACCGCTTTTATTTTTCCTTTTTTAAAAACGGATTCAATATCTGCCTCACGGGCTATAAATTGGTTGACACTAAAGTATTTAGATGCTGATATCTTATTGATAATTTCTTTTGTTGTAGCATCTTTTGAGTGGTCTAAAATGGCAATGTCAACATTGTTGATTTCATTGGTTATTGCAAATCCAAAAAGTAAAATTTGCGCTATTGGCATTCCAAAAAGAATAAATAGTGAGCGCCTATCCCTAAAGATATGGTAGAACTCTTTTTTTATGAAGCCTATAAACCGTTTCATCCTCTTGCCAGTTTTAAGAACACATCGTTCATACTATCAACATTAAATTGTTCTTTGAGCCTTTTAGGGGTGTCCAAAGCTTCAATTTTTCCGTTGACCATGATGGAAACGCGGTCGCAATATTCGGCCTCGTCCATATAATGTGTGGTCACAAAAATAGTTGTGCCTTTATTCGCTGTTTTGTAAATCATTTCCCAAAACTGTCGCCTAGTAATAGGATCCACACCACCTGTTGGCTCATCTAAAAACACGATTTTTGGACTGTGGAGCAATGCTACCGAGAATGATATTTTTTGCTTCCACCCCAATGGTAATGACCCTACCAGCTGATTAGAAACTTTTTGTAATACTAATTCTTCAACTAACTGTGCAGTTTTTTCTTTTATTTGAATACGGGACAACCCGTAAATCCCACCAAAAAAGGCAATATTCTCTTTTACGGTCAAGTCATCGTACAAAGCAAATTTTTGACTCATGTACCCAATATTTTTCTTGATGTCTTCTGCATGAGTAGCTACATCAAAACCCGCAACTTTTGCTTTTCCTGAAGTGGGTTTGGAGATGCCAATCAACATTTTCATTGCAGTGGTTTTTCCTGCGCCATTTGCTCCCAGAAAACCAAATATTTCCCCTTTTCTCACTTTAAAAGTAATAGTGTTTACAGCTGTGAAACCCCCAAACATTTTGGTTAGACCTTCAACTTCTATGACGTTTTGTGTGCTCATTGTCTTGCTAGTTCCATAAAAATGTCTTCTATGGTTGGATTTGTGATTTCTACGCTAATATTCGTGAGTCCTTTTGTCTCTAAATAATGCTTCAAGTCCTTTGGATTAAAATCGGGTCTATTGTCTGTGTAATGCACAAATTCTCCAAACGGGTACACACTGTATTGATGTTCATAGCTTTTTAGGCTTTCTATCAGGGTGTACATTTTATTTGCACCAACATTATAAAGTGTTTTTGGATAATGTTTTACAATTTCTTTAGGAGTGTCAATCTCTAATATTTTCCCATCTTGAATTAAGGCAATTCTGTCACATAATGCAGCTTCATCCATATAAGGGGTAGAAACTAGAATGGTGATTCCTTTTAGCTGAAGGCGTTTTAACATTTCCCAAAATTCTTTACGAGATACAGGGTCTACACCAGTTGTAGGTTCGTCTAAAAACAAGACTTTTGGTTTGTGAATTAATGCACAGCAGAGGGCTAATTTTTGTTTCATTCCCCCAGAGAGTTTCCCTGCTCTACGGTTTTTAAAAGGCTCAATTTGGATGTATATGTCTTTGATTAAATCATAGTTTTCCTCAATAGTAGTTCCAAAAATGGTAGCAAAGAAACTTAGGTTTTCGGCAACAGTCAAATCTTGATATAAGGAGAATTTTCCGGGCATGTAACCAACACTATTTCTAATGTTCTTATAGTCTTTCAATACATCAAAACCAACAACAGTTGCAGTGCCTTCATCGGCAATTAAAAGCGTTGTCAATACTCTGAACAATGTTGTTTTTCCCGCGCCATCAGGACCAATAAGCCCAAATAACTCACCAGGTTCAACGTTAAAAGAAACATCATGTATTGCTTTTAAGTCACCGTAAGATTTTGAAATATGTTTAACCGTTATACCCACAGACTATTTTTGTTGTTTGCTGAAATAATTGGGAAGCAGTATTGCTAAAACTACTATCAATATCCAAATCCCTGTTCTGAAAATCATTGCTTTTATACTTTCTGTTGCAGCAGTTGCACTGAAAATTTTTAAATACATAAAAACTATAAAATGCATTGCTAAAATGAATAGGGTTAAACTTTTATTACCTCTTTTATTTTTCCAAATTAAATACGCTGCAAAAATTGAAAGAGTACCAAAAAGAACATTGTAAGAAACTAACCATGTTAGAACATTGTAATCTTTAATATCAATGTCAAGTAAGACTTTTGAACCCGAAAAAACAGACAGCACACCTATAAACAATGCAAGTACAGATGCTCCTTTTTTGTATGGTTTTCCAGTATTTTGAATAGAATTATTCATTTTTTTTAAAAGAACATAAATTAGTTTTCCCCTTTGTTTTTACCTTTACCCATTCCTTTCATATGCCCGTCCATCCATTCAGGCTCTTCAACAGGATTGTCATATAAATAAATTGCAATTTTTTCTAAATCTTTTTTTTCTAGCTCCATTTTTGGCATTACTTTAAATCGTTTAATGGCTCCAAACATTAATGCTTTGTCTTCTGTAGGGTTTTGTACCCAATTGACTACAGCATTCACAAAATCTTCTTTATTATCATGTTCTCGTGTATAATGCATTTTAACAGCCCTAAAAGGTGGAGCAATAATTTCATCGTGTGATGCTGAATTTGGATTATGGCATGCATAGCAGTTATTCTTCATTAAAGTGTAACTGTCATCTACTTGTAGCTTTAAAGTTGTTTTCTCTTTTAAATTTGCAGAAGCTAAATCTAGATACTTACTTTCTTTTTTTGCATGATTGCAGCTTATGAGCAATGCAACAACACTTGCTAATAAAATTACTTTTTCTTTCATTTTTATTTTGTTTTAATCCACATTTCTGCTGGCATTCCAATCTTAAGGCTACCATCGTTTTTAACATCAATTTTTACAGCGTATACCAAAGCGACACGTTCTTCTTTTGTTTGAATGATTTTTGGAGTGAATTCTGCTTCAGAAGCAATCCAAGCAATAGTTCCAGGGTAATCTTTCATAGTGTCACCTGCATCTATTTTCACGGTAATTTCTTGACCTATCTCAAGGCTATAAAGTTGTGTTTCGCCAACATAGACCCGTAATTGCATTATACTTAAATCTGCTATTTTGTACAGAGGTTTTCCAAAAGCGGTCACCTCATTGGGTTCAGCGTATTTTACCAAAACTGTACCGTTTATAGGGTTGATTATTTTGCATTTTTGTATTTGATTTTCTAGCTGTTTTATTTGTACATCTATACTTTTTAATTCATTTACAACAGGAGCATTTTGTGTTTCCACACTTCTAATTTGCTGCTTAATGATATTTATTTCACCAGTAATATCATCTAATTGTTTTTGGGTTCCCGCATTATCTTTAATCAAGTTTTCAACCCTATTTTTATTGATGTTTGCTATTTTTAGTTGAGCATTCAGCACATTGATTTGAGATAAAACTCCTTTGGATTTTGAACCGATTATCACTTTAGAGGCTGCTAATTGCTCACGTTTTAAGGCCAACGGAATGGTATCTATATAGCCTATAAAAGTATCTTTAGTCAGTTCTTGACCTTCTGCAACAGTGAAAAGCATCAATCTTCCATTGTTTTCTGCAGAAATAGTTATTTCTGTGGCCTCAAAATTACCATAACCATCAGCTCTGTCATTTCCGTTCCCACAAGAGAATAGGGTAAGTGCCACACTACTTATAATTGCTATTGTTTTTATTTGTTTCATCCTTATTCGTTTATTGTCCTTTGGTTGTGTTATAATTTGCCCTTGCAAGTAATAATTGAATTTTATGGGTACTTAAACTGTTTTCAGCTTCATAAAGGTTGGTTAACTCTATGATGTAAGTTGAAGATGTGATAATACCATTTTGCAATTGGGATGCTGTCGATTTTAGCACCTCTTTTCTCAATTGAATAATTTCTATATCTGATACTATAAATTGCTCTAGTTTTTCTATTTCTGATTGCTGTTGGTTTAATTCAATGTTGGTGTTTAATTGAAATAGTTCAGTCTCTGTGTCAATCATATCCTTGTTGATGGATAAAGATTCCCGTTTCTTTTTATTGGCATTCCAATCAAAAACGCTCCAATTCAATTTTACACCAATGGTATAAAATGCTTGAAAAGAATTATCCAACATATTTAATCCTGGGTTGCCATAACCGCCATTTGCAAAACCCATAAGCTTGGGGGAATTCTGTTTTAAAAGAAGTTGTTCCGCAGTTTCCACCTCTTCTTTTTTAAACTGAAACAATTCTAATTCTGGACGATTGACAACACTGTTCAGTTCAGAGGAAAGCGTTGGGTCTTGAAAGTGAATGGTTGTAGCTATGGGAGTGCCTATCAAAGAAGATAGTGTTTTTACCAAGGTGATTTTATTTTGATTTAATTCTATAAAGAGCTGGTCTATTTTCAATAATTCAGCTTCCAATATTTTATCGGATGTTGGCAAAAGAAATCCATTTTTAATTCCAGATTTTACTTCTTTGAACTTTGCTTGCAGTTGCTCTCTTTTGGCAATCAACAACACATTCTTTTCTTGCTGTAACAACACGGAAAAGTATAGCGTATTGATTTGTTTTTTTAATTGATACAAGTTGACTTCCACTTGTTTTAGCCGTGTTTTTAAAGTGGCGGATTTGGCGGACAAAGATGCATTTATCATTCCTCCTCCATAAAGAAGTTGGTTTACGGAAACAGTTGCACGGTACTGGTCTTTGTTAAGAGGTTCTATTCCTGCATTTGGAATGGGTATTTCAATAACATCTGACTGGTAGGTAGCTTGCGCCAAAAAATCGATTTGAGGTAATGTCTCGGTACCGATTACTTCTAAATCCAATGCGTTTTGTTTTTCAAGTAGCGCATTTTGCTTGGACAAAGGGTAGTTGGTGTCCACCAATTGGTAACAGTCTTCTAAAGTGAGTTGCTCTTGCGCAAAAGCACCCATGTGGAAGAATAACAGTACAAATAGAACCAATTTTCTCATAGTTTTATATTTTAATAGCATTGATGATAAAATCTGCGACCTCAGTTTTTCTATCTTCTATTAACTGTTTGTATATTTTGTCATCAACATCTGCAAATGCTTTGATTAAAGGTTTTGCAACAAATGGAAAAATGTTCAGGGACATAATATTGATGAACAACTGTTCCGCTTTAATCGGACTTATGACACCCTTATCAATTTCTTTTTCTACTTGTTTTTTGAATTTGTCAAGATTTGGAAATGCCTTGTTCTGTTTAATTTTTTCAATGAATTCAGGGTTTCTATTAAGTTCCTGAATAATGAAATTGGGTAAGTATGGATGTTTTATGATGAAAGTAATATAGTTATGCGTAAAGTTTTTAATCTTTTCTTCAATTGTTGAATCATCATTTAATATAGCATTCAATTGTGGAGCCAACAGTGAAAATGCATTTTTAAATACAGCCTCAAAAAGTAGTTGTTTATTACGGTAGTAATAATGGAGCATTGCTTTATTAATACCTGCTTCATTTGCAATTTCTTGCATTCTGGAACCATCCATCCCTTTACGCTGAAACACATTCTTTGCAGCACTAAGTATTTGATCTTCTGTATTTTTGTTTTTAATCATAATTAACTACATGGTTAAACCAAATGGTTATCAAAGGTAATCAAAAAAAAATAAATTGGTAAATTGTAAGTTTTGTGTATTAAATTATCATTAAAAAAATCAGCAGTTTTTTTTGGAATTGTTCGTTAGAACTCTATAAAGGCTGTAAATTTGCACTCTTTTAGAAAAAGATGGTATGGCAGAGATAGCAATAGGACTACAAGAAAAAAAAACAGCTAAAGAATTATATAGCTACCAGCAAGGTGCTATCAGCAAAATCTTTGAAAAATTTGAGAATGCACCAGATGATTACCATCTATTATATCAATTGCCAACTGGAGGTGGTAAAACGGTTATTTTCTCTGAACTTGTACGTCAATATTTAAAGCACCACAGTAAAAAAGTGTTGGTCATGACTCACCGTGTGGAGCTGTGCAACCAAACTTCTGAAATGCTTACTGGTTTTGGAGTGGAGAACAAAGTGGTGAACAGTACAGCCAATTTGGACGACCAAGAATGTTACAGTTGTTTTGTGGCCATGGTAGAAACCTTGAACAATAGGCTGAATGATGATAAACTGGATATTTCTGATATTGGTCTGGTCATTATAGATGAGGCACATTACAATTCCTTTACAAAACTTTTTAAGTTTTTTGAAAAGTCTTTTATTCTAGGAGTTACGGCAACACCTTTAAGCTCCAATAAGGGCTTGCCAATGAAAGATAACTATGATGAGCTGATTACTGGTGAAACCATAGAAGCACTTATAGAGAACGAATTTTTGGCACGTGCAGAAGTTTTCCAATATGATATGGGTCTAACCTCACTAGAAATTGGTTCCAATGGGGATTATACGGTGAAATCATCAGAAGATCTGTATTCTAGCAATGCCATGTTAGATAAGCTGTTGGAAGCCTATAAAAAGCATTCCAAAGGAAAAAAGACATTGATATTCAATAACGGAATCAATACCTCTGTACAAGTTTACTATACTTTTAAAGAAGCAGGACTTCCCGTTGCCCATTTAGACAACACGGCCACAAAAAAACAGCGGAAGCAAATACTAAAATGGTTCAAGGAAACGCCAGATGCAATTTTAACATCGGTAAGTATATTGACCACTGGTTTTGATGAGCCAACTATTGACACCATTATTTTGAACAGAGCAACAAAATCACTGACATTATATTACCAAATGATTGGTCGTGGTTCTCGTATTCTTAATAATAAGCCCAAATTTTCTGTTATAGATCTTGGAAACAATAATTATAGATTTGGTCCTTGGGGAGCAGATTTGGATTGGCAGACCATTTTTAAGTCGCCCAAATTTTTTGTGGAGCGTTTACAAAACGATGAAGATATAGAAGGCAAGTTTAAGCATGAAATGTCTGAAGAAATCAGGAAAGAATTTGCTAAGTCAGAAGATGTTCATTTTGATCTTAAAAATATATATATAACTGCTATTGCCAAAGGAGAATCTTCTAAAGTTGTATTGGAGCGTTCTATTGCCCAACATGCAAAAATATGTACAGAAAACAGTGAGGATGTATATGATGCGCTTGCGTTGGCAAAACTCCTGAACGAAGATATAGAACAACGTATACAGATTTATGCAAAGTGCATCAGTAGAAGTACTTTCAATTTTTTAAGCTGGTTAAAAGATGACTACAAGAAAAAATTGAACGCTTATTTACGTCAAAATTTTGATGCTATTTTTGAGGAAATCCATGGCCACCCGCCTGAGGATTAATAGTTATCTTTGCCGAAAATAAATCCATGTCAAAGCAATTTTCGGATTTAGGAATTATAGGGCAGCTTCAAAAAAGTTTAGTCGCTTTAAAAATTTCTATTCCAACAGATATTCAAAAGAAAGCAATTCCTATTTTATTAAAAAAGAAGGATGATTTTGTGGGCTTGGCAAAAACGGGCACAGGTAAAACGGCCGCTTTTGGTTTGCCGATATTGCAATTGGTAGATACTAAAAACCCAATCATACAAGCAGTAATCCTGGCACCAACACGGGAACTGGGACAACAGATTCATGCAAATTTAGAATCGTTTGCTTCCAACTTGCCAGAAGTTTCCATAGCATCGATCTGTGGAGGTATTCCCATAAAACCTCAAATAGAACGTTTAAAGAGTCCTACCCATATTGTAGTAGCTACTCCTGGGCGTTTGATAGATTTAATGCAACGCAATACCATTAATATTAAAGAGGCCAATTATTTGGTGTTGGATGAGGCTGATGAAATGGTAAGTGCCCTAAAGGATGGTTTGGATAAAATAGTGGCAGAACTGCCCAAAAAGAGAAGAACCATTTTGTTCACGGCAACCATGCCCGGCACCATAAAACAACTGATACAGAATTACATGTCCAAACATGTGACAGAAGTAAAAGCTGATATGGAAACGATTGGGCATCAAGGTATAGACCATCAATATGTAGTGGTAAAACCTATTGAAAAATTGGAAGTATTGATGCACTTTCTTACAACTAGAGATGGGGAAAGAGGTATTATTTTTTGTAAAACAAAAGCAGCGGTCAATAAACTGGCAAAAAACTTAGCCATAAATAAGTTTTCTTCGGGAGCATTGCACGGTAGTTTGTCACAACCTATTCGTGATCGGATCATGGGGCAGTTTAGGGAAGGGCACATCAATATTCTTGTGGCCACAGATTTGGCGGCCAGAGGTATAGATGTCAAAGAAATATCATACGTGGTCAATTATCATTTGCCCGATGTGTATGAAGTGTATGTACACCGTAGTGGCCGTACCGCAAGAGCAGGGGCAAAGGGCTTTTCTTTGACCGTACTGCAACAAGAAGAAGTTAAGGATATTGCCGATTTTGAAAACGAATTAGGTATTACCTTTAAAAAATTCAAAAAAGCTGATGCCCAGAGCATTGATGAGAACAACACCCTTTTATGGGCCAAGAAAGTTTTTAAAACAAAGCCTAATCGTGGTGTTTCTGATGCATTTAAGAACAAAATACATACCGTATTTCATCATCTTACAAAAGAGGAGCTTATAGAAAAGGTATTGGCAAATTATATTGTGGAGAACACAAATCTACCAACAAAAAAGGAGGAAGACCCTAGTTTATAAAGGATTACCATTATGGCGAATAATATAAGAGGGCAACAAGATATTCTTGCCAAGTTGAATATAAAACGGCTTAATCCTATGCAGGAAGAAGCTCTTTCTGTAATTCCTTCTACAACTAATACAATACTTCTTTCTCCTACAGGAACAGGGAAAACATTAGCTTTTTTATTACCTCTCATAAATTTGTTGGATCCCAAGAGTAAAGATGTACAAGCTGTAATATTGGTGCCATCAAGAGAGCTGGCTATACAGATAGAACAAGTTGTCCGTAATATGGGTTCTGGTTATAAAGTGAATGCCGTATACGGAGGTAGACCAATGGCTAAGGATAAAATTGAGCTAAAACATAATCCTGCAATTCTTATTGGAACTCCAGGAAGATTGGCAGATCATTTTGAGGCGGAACGTTTTACCACAAAATATATAAAAACTTTAATTTTAGATGAATTTGATAAGTCTTTAGAAGTAGGTTTTGAGGATGAAATGAAATACATTATTAGTATACTTCCAAATATTAACAAACGTATTTTAACTTCGGCCACACAAGGAGTTTCTATTCCTAAATTTGTACGTTTAGATAAGCCTACAACGATAAATTTCTTAAAAGAACGTTACTCTAAACTAACGGTAAAAACGGTTATTTCTCCATCTAAAAATAAGTTAAACACATTGTATGATTTGCTTAAGCATGTAGGTAATGAACCTGGAATTATTTTTTGCAATCAAAGAGAAACTATTGAAGATATAAGTGCTTTTTTGGAAAGAAAAAGAGTAGGACACGGGTGTTTTAGTGGTAGTATGGAACAACAAGACCGAGAACGTTCCTTAATTAAATTTAGAAATGGTACTTACGAAATATTAATTGCTACTGATGTTGCTGCTAGAGGAATTGATATTCCCGAAATAAAATTTATAGTACATTATGATCTTCCGTATCGCAGTGAAGAATTTACGCATAGAAACGGAAGAACTGCTAGAGTAAGTGCTAAAGGAACGGCATATGTATTACAATGGGAGAATGAACGCTTGCCAGATTTTATTGATGCTAAAACCGCTAATATTTCTAAAAAGATATCACGCCAGCCAAGATATTGGGAAACATTGTTTATTTCTGGTGGTAGAAAGGATAAAATTTCTAAAGGTGATATTGCCGGTCTATTTTTTAAACAAGGAAAGCTTAAACCCAATGAACTGGGTGTTATAGAACTAAAACGAGATTGTACCTTTGTCTCCGTACCTGTAGCACATGCAAAACGTCTTATTTCAGATTTAAACAATACTAGATTAAAGAAAAAGAAAGTTCGAATTACAATTGTTTAATTTTGCAGTATTAATTTCAAATTACAATTTTCAAAAAAACAGCCATGCAATCTTTTGAAGACTTTAAAATAAACAATCAATTGCGGAATGCAATTGAAGATTTGGGGTATGTAAAACCAACACCCATACAGGCAAAAGCTTTTTCTGTAATTATGTCTGGTAAAGATGTGATAGGGATTGCACAAACAGGTACGGGAAAGACTTTTGCGTATATGTTGCCCATACTTCAAAACCTCACTTTTTCAAAACAGGTAAATCCTAGAGTATTAGTAGTGGTTCCTACTCGGGAATTGGTGCTACAGGTAGTTGAAGAAATTGAAAAGTTTGGTAAATATTCTACTATTCGTGTACTTGGCGTGTATGGCGGCATCAATATGAACCGTCATAAAGATGCACTTGCAGAAGGTGCAGATATTGTGGTGGCCACTCCTGGACGTTTGTACGATTTGGTTTTATGTAAAGCCATGCAATTAAAATCAATCAAAAAGTTGGTGATAGATGAAGTGGATGTGATGTTGGATTTGGGTTTCAGGTTTCAACTGACTAATATTTTTGATCTGTTGCCAGAGCGTAGGCAGAATATTATGTTCTCTGCCACTATGACCAATGAAATTGAGGCACTTATCAATGATTTCTTTAAAGGAACCCAGAAAGTATCCGTTGCATTAAGTGGTACACCTTTAGATAATATTTCACAGCACTGTTATGCAGTTCCAAATTTTTATACAAAAGTAAATTTGTTGGTGCATTTGCTTCAAGATACAGAGGTGTTTAATAAAGTTTTGGTTTTTGTTTCAAACAAAAGAAGAGCAGACCTTTTATTTGCGGAACTGGAAGACTTTTATAGTGAAGAAATCTGTTTGATACATTCCAACAAAACCCAAAATTACAGAATACGTTCCATTAGGCAGTTTGATGAGGGCAAAAACCGAATTCTGGTTACTACAGATGTTATGGCTCGTGGTTTGGATTTGGACAAGATTTCACATGTAATTAATTTTGATACCCCAACTTTTCCTGAAAACTATATGCACCGTATTGGTAGAACTGGACGTGCTGAAGAGGAGGGAACCTCTCTCTTATTGTATACCGAAAAGGAGAAAGATGATAAAGAAGCTATAGAAGCCTTGATGGAGTTTAAAATTCCAGAAGAGAACATGCCGGCGTCCATAGAAATATCAAAGAAATTGACTTCTGAAGAGCAACCCAAAATTGTAGAAATAAACAACCCTACAAAACGTGCTGGTGATGTTCCTGGAGAAAGTTTTCATGAAAAGTCTGATAAAAACAAACAGACCAATCAAGGAGGGTCGTATAAACGAATTATAACAAAGAAGTATAAAAAAGCAAAGACCAGAGGGGACAAGAATTATAACAAACGCAATAAAAGGAAATAAGTAGGCAAGATTTATGCAGAAAAGCGATAATTATAAGGAAAGCAACATAAGTGAGGCCGAAATTGACAAGTGCATTACCATTTTGGAGCAATTGGTCAGTAATACTGATGAAATTTTTGAAATTCCCAAAGAGAAACGCACCGCTTTATTAATTGTCTCAGGAAAGCTTTCTAGACCTAGTCGCGATGAGTTTTCTAGAAGAAAAAAGGATGCTAAAAAAGCACAAAAAAGAAAACAAGCAGCTAGGGATAAGAATGCCCGTAAAGAAACAGGGATTCGTAGTGCTAGGGAAGCTATAGTTTTTGTGGCTCCCAAATTACTTCCTGTTGCAGACTTGACTAAAGAAACCCAAGAATTGGCATCACCAAGAAACTGCTATGTTTGTAAAACCCTTTTCACCAAACTACACCATTTTTATGATACCATGTGTACGGAATGTGGGGATTTTAACTATGCCAAACGTTTTCAGACCACAGATTTAAAAGGACAAGTAGCCGTTATTACGGGATCTAGATTAAAAATAGGCTATCATATTACATTGATGCTCTTACGTGCAGGAGCAACAGTGGTGGCCACAACACGTTTTCCTGCAGATTCTGCCCTTCGTTTTTCCAAAGAGGAAGATTTTACGCAATGGGGACACAGATTAAAGATTCATGGGTTAGACCTAAGGCATATTCCAAGTGTGGAGATTTTCTGTAATTATATAGAACAGAAATATAATCGTTTGGACATTCTCATAAACAATGCAGCTCAAACGGTAAGAAGGCCAGCTGGGTTTTATCAGCATTTAATGCCAAATGAAGAAATGCCAATAGCTTCTTTACCAAAATATGCGGCCGATTTATTGCAAGACCATGTAAACTGTTTGGATGAATTAAAACAGTTGACCAGCTCAGCTTCCCCAAACCAAAACATGCCCGTTACTTGGCATGGGCCAGAACCGGGAATAGGCATACGGGCTTCGGCAAAATTATCGCAGATTCCGTATAGTTTTGATAACTCATTACAGGCAAGTGAAGTGTTCCCAGAAGGTGAGTTGGATGCCGATTTACAACAAGTAGACCTTAGAAAAACAAATAGTTGGCGTTTAAAATTGGGCGAAATAGAAACTACAGAAATGATTGAGGTTCAACTAGTGAATTCAGTTGCACCCTTTGTATTGTGCAATCGCCTTTCTGAACTTATGAAAAAGGATAATACAGGTAAGAAGCATATCATCAATGTATCGGCCATGGAAGGTAAATTCCATCGATTTTTTAAGGAAGACCGACACCCACATACAAATATGGCAAAAGCGGCACTGAACATGTTGACCCATACCGCTGCGGGTAGTTTGGCCAAAGATGGTATTTACATCAATGCTGTGGATACAGGATGGGTTACGGATGAAGACCCTGCAGAATTGGCCAAGAAAAAAGTGGAACTACATGATTTTCAGCCCCCATTGGATATTGTTGATGGTGCTGCAAGGGTTATGGACCCACTTATAGATGGCATAAACACAGGAAAACATTGGAGCGGTAAATTTTTGAAGGATTATAGACCAATTGATTGGTAGTTGATTACCATCATTTAAAAAGAAAGATGTAATTTTGCCGCTGGTTTTAAAAATCCAGTTTTATGAAGCGTGTTAACGAGTACAAGAAGTTATTTGCTGTTGAAAAAGAAATTGAGCTTAAAGCTCTTAAAACCACTTATAGAGGTTTGGTAAAACAATGGCACCCAGATAAGTTCCAAGAAGGAGATGAGAAGAAGGAAGAGGCAGAGCTTAAAAGCAGGCAGATTATTGATGGCTATCATTTTTTGGTAAGCATTGCGCCAGAAACAAAAGCTGCGAATCTTGAAGAATACAATAAGACACTTTTAGAATCGGGAATTTCAGATTACCAACATAAAGGATTGTTATTGGAAATCACATTTTTGGATGGTACTACCTATGAGTACTTTGGTGTGAACAAGAATGTCTTTATAAAATTCAATAATTCTCCAAAGCAAATGAGATTTGCCAAAAGGAGTATCTTTAATTCATACCTATATAGAAAATCTAAGAAAGATTTACAGCCTGCTTAGGTTATAGAGGTTGTTTATTAATAGGCTACCCCCTATACACTTTAATAGCGGAGTAT
>CAYNLI010000040.1:0-20861 GCA_964398035.1 uncultured Flavobacteriaceae bacterium
GTAAATTAATCATAATAGCTCCGACTCATAAATAAACACCAACTATGTTCAAAATTCTTATCCCAACTATAGTATTTTGTATTTTCACTATTGATTCAGTTAATGGTCAAGAAATGAGCCCAGAAAAATTACAGGAATTAACCTCCCAAGTTTCTGATACATTGATTGTTCAAGGGAATTCATTTCGATTCATATATAAGGAAACACTTATGATATGTGTTTATGATGAAAATGCAAACAGAATGCGCATCATATCCCCTATTGTAGAACGGGAAAAAATTGAGGAAAAAGAACTTCTAAATGCCATGGTCGCAAATTTTCATTCTGCCTTGGATGTAAAATATGCATTGAGCGATGAGATTATATGGTCCGTTTTTATTCACCCTTTAAAAGAGCTTTCTGAACACCAGGTCTTGGATGCCATAGAACAAGTATATACTGCCAGTGTAACTTTTGGAACTACTTACTCTAGCACCAATCTTGTTTTTCCCGGCAATACAAAAAAGAAAGAGGGTAAAACGCTAAAAAAACTCATTGATAAGATTTAAAAACTATACTCGGGCACTTTACCTTTTACACCTTTAAAAAAGGTTTTGTAGGTTTTGAAATCTTCTTCCTTATTTGCAGTAATAAACTGTGGTTCAGAAACTTTCACTTGTTTATTTTCATAATCAAAAGCAACCATAACAATAGGAACCTTTGCTTCTTTAGCAATATAATAAAAGCCTGTCTTCCATTCAGTTACTTTTTTTCGAGTACCTTCTGGAGAAAGTGCCAACCTAAACTTTTTACGTTCTTCAAAAACTGCTGCAATAGCATCAACGGTATTGTTGTTTTTTGAACGGTCTATGGGTGCTCCCCCCACCCATTTAACATACCACCCAAAAGGAGGTTTAAACAAACTTTTCTTGGCTATAAAATTAATTTCTTCATCCATGACTCTTTTTACCAACAAACCCAAGAAAAAATCTACCCAACTGGTATGTGGCACAACAATCACCACACATTTGTCAACCTTTGGAAAGCTTCCAATAAGCTTCCATCCCAATAATTTAAAATAAACAAACTTGGCCAATCTATTCATTAGAAGAAATCAAATTATTAATACTATACTTTATATTTTCTGATAGATGGTTCTTAATTTTTCTGGGGTAATGATCTTTCTCCATTCTTTACCAACCGCATTTTCCCATAAGGGTTCCAAACTTAAAGCTACCGAAATCATAGTATCAAAATCGCTCTCACTTAAGTTTTTACATATTCCATGAGGAAGTTCAATATTGTGTTTTTCTTTCATTTTATTGAAAAGTGTCACACCATCAGGATAAAACTCTTCCAAATGCTGAAAAACCAAACAATTTCCTATACCGTGCTTTACACCCAAAAGATAGGATAACCCATAACTCATGGCATGTGCAACCCCAACTTGAGAATATGCAATGCTCATACCTCCATGCCAAGAAGCCATCATTAGTTTCTCTCTAGATTCATGCTCAGAAAGATCTTCTAAATATACTTCTTTACAAAGCTCCAAGGCCTTTTCCCCATAACTCTGGCTAAATGCATTTAGATAGGTACCATTAAGTGATTCTATACAATGAATAAAACAATCCATTCCGGTATAAAACCATTGCTCTTTTTTTACACCTTTAGCTAATAACGGATCTAAAAAAACTTGGTCAAATGGAGTGTAATCTGAGTTGATTCCCAATTTCTTTTCTGGTCCCAAAAGCACTGTGGTCCTAGACACTTCTGCTCCAGTACCGCTTATGGTAGGAATCCCGACATGATATATGGGTACTTTATTCACCAAATCCCATCCTTGATATTCATCTGCATTTCCATCGTTGGTCAATAATATTGATACTGCCTTTGACAAATCCAATACTGTTCCGCCGCCAATACCCACAATTCCTGATGGAAGCTCTAGAAAATCATTCTTTATTTTAGCTACCAATGCATCAACCTGCTGCGTTTTTGGTTCTTCTGCAGCGGAAATAAAAATAATTTTATCATTAAAAATTAATGGCACTCGTTGTGCCAGTTCTTTACCTTCAAAAACATCATCAATAAGATAAATAAATGGTGCATCGGAATGTTTTCTTTTAGCCATTAAGACATCTCCTAACTGGCCAAAACAACCATTACCAAACATTACGCGGGGCACCATAGGAAAATTCCTATATGTATTCATAAGCCTTGGGACTATATTTTTAATTTTCTCTTTCTTCTCTGTACGCATTCACTCTAATTAATATACTCTAAAATATCTGATAACTTATTTAAAGTAAGATGGTTATTGTCTTTTTCTTCAATGGATACTTCTTCATGTTGCCATGTGGTATGAAAGGGAACATGAACAGCCTGCGCTCCAATATTAATAATGGGCAAAACATCAGATTTCAATGAATTTCCAATCATTAAAAACTCATTGACCTCTATTTCCAAATGATCCAAAAGGTTTTTGTAATTGTCTTCTTTTTTATCGCTCAGCACTTCCACATGATGAAAAAATTGGGACAATCCAGATTTTTCCAACTTCCGCTCTTGATCTAACAAGTCTCCTTTAGTAAGAACAATCAACCTGTATTTTTTAACCAATACTTGTAAAACTTCTGTAACACTATCCAATAGTTCAACTGGATGTGCAATCATTTTTTTTCCAAGATTAAGTATTTCCAATATGGTTGCTTGTGAAACCTTATTGTTTGACAAATCCATTGCAGATTCTATCATAGAAAGCATAAAACCCTTAATTCCGTAACCATAGAGTTCCAAGTTTTTCATTTCCATTTTAAACAGTTCTTTGTCTATCTTATTTTTGGTCTCATAATTCTCCAAAAGAGCCGAAAACTGCTCCTCTGTATCTCTAAAATAAGTTTCATTTACCCATAGTGTGTCGTCAGCATCAAAACCAATCACTTTTATGTTGCTAAAATCTACTTCCATGCTGCTTTTGCCTTTTCTAAATCTTCAGGAGTATCAATTTCTATTCCAGAAACATCTGTTTCTACCATTTTTATTTTTCTGCCGTATTCCAAGTATCGTAATGCTTCCTGCTTTTCAGTCCCTTCCAACGGTAACATGGGCAAACGTTGAAAATCCATCAAAGCTCTTTTTCTAAAGGCATAAATTCCTTTATGTTTATAATAGGTGGCACCAGCATTTTTATCTCTTGGAAACGGGATAGGTGCCCTAGAAAAATAAAGTGCAAAATCTCTATTATCAACAACTACTTTTACCACATTTGGATTATTTATTTCGTCCCAATCCGTTATTTTGGTCATCAAGGACGCTAAATCAATTTCCTTATCTGGGTCATCATTAAAAACCGCCAAAATACTTGCTAGACTCTCTTTATCTGTAAAAGGTTCGTCTCCTTGCACATTCACTATAATGTCTACCTCCATCTCCATAACCGCCTCTGCGATACGATCGCTACCACATTCGTGTTCTTTTTTACTCATGATGCCCTTTCCACCAGCTTTATCAATAGTATCATATATAATGTCGCTATCGGTCACCACATAAACTTCATCAAAAAGTTTTGTGCTCACTGCTGCTTCATAGGTTCTTAAAATAACTGGTTTACCAGCCAAATCCTGCATTAATTTGGCAGGAAATCTAGATGCCGCATAACGTGCAGGTATCATTGCAATAATTTTCATTGAAAAAACTGATTTTATAAATTACTTTTTTAATGCCTTAGTTTTCTATACATCCAAAAAATGATTACTAATATAATGATGACCATAATTGTGGCTAATATAGGAGCAAATATTGAAGCAGTGGAAACCATAACTGCCGTTCCTGTTTCCATTGTAGCTATCAAAGGATTGGCCAAACCACCCGTAGTCGCTGTTGACGCCAATCTTCCCGTAGCACCTGCACCCTTTATAGCCGTAGCCGTACCGCCACCAGCAATGATTGCCAATGACCAAGTAACAACCGGGTCTAAATTTGCAATTGTGGAAACCATTACCACTGTACCGGCAATTGCCGCTAGAGGAATGGCCACAGTATCCAATAGGTTATCTACCCAAGGAATAAAATAAGCGAATATTTCTACCAAAGTAGCAACACCAAGAACCAGCACCGCTGCAAGGCTTCCTATCCATTGCCAACTCTCGTTAAAATCCCAAATATTGAAATATGATGCCAAGCTCAATGCAAATAACGGCAGAAAAACCCTGAACCCCACAGATGCAGCGAGTCCTATCCCTAAAAATATGCTGATAATGGTTTCTGGTTCCATCCTAAAACTTTACTACTAAAATATGGTATTCCTATTCAACAAAAAAATCGTTCTTAAACCCTATAAGGTATAATTTGTTTTTGGCCCTGGTCACAGCAGTGTACAACCAACGTAAATATTCCTTATCCACACCATTGGGCAAATAAGGTTGCTCTACAAAAACCGTGTCCCATTGTCCTCCCTGTGATTTATGGCATGTAATTGCATATGAGAATTTTACTTGCAAAGCATTAAAATACTTGTTGTTCTTTACTGCCAAAAACTTTTTGTACTTAGAGGTTTCATGAGCATAATCTTTCATTACTTCTTGGTACAACCTATTCCCTTCTTCATAGGGCAATGATGGCGTTTCTGCCTTTATGGTATCTAATAGTAAAACTGTTTCCAGGGATTTTTGATTGGGGTAATCCACCATTTTTACTTTTACTTCTGCAAAGGTAAACCCATATATTTCTTTGATACCAAAAATTTCTAAAACTTCAATGATATCTCCATTGGCAATAAACCCAGCTTCTGAATTGGATTTTAACCAAAAATAATTGTTCTTCACCACCATCATATAATCCCCAACAGCCAATTCATTCTCTAAATAAAGTATTCTACTCCTAATATTCTCATTATATAGGTTTGCCCTTTTATTGGAACGGACAATAAATGCGGTCTCTTCCTTTCCATTTTCACTGTAGGATTGGTCAATTGCTTCTTGAATATCATATCCATCTACCAAGCGAACAATATCAGCATACCCGTCCACATCAAATTTGAAGTCTTCAAAGAAATGAGACTGCAGCTGTTCCCTAAGGTTGGTGGCATTGAGCAATATTCCAGAGTCTTCTGCTTGCCTCACCACTTCATCCAATTCCATCATAACAACCCCTTTATTGTAATTTAAAGAAAGTTTATTTTCATCCAATGCCGGACTAAGCTCTAAATGTACTGGTGGCAACTGTGCTGTATCACCTATTAAAATCAATTTACAATTGTGTCCAGCATACACATACATCATAAGATCATCCAACAAAGATCCATTCTCAAAAAGTTTGGAGTCAGCGGGAACATCTGGTATCATGGAAGCCTCATCTACAATAAAAATAGTGCTTCTATGTTTGTTGGGGGCCAGTATAAATTTTATGCCCCCGCCGCTCTCTTTTTTGGGGAAATATATTTTTTTATGAATGGTAAATGCCTGTGTATTAGAGTAAATGGACATTACTTTAGCTGCTCTTCCTGTGGGGGCCATCAATACGGCTTTCATTGTGGTTTTCCATAAACTGCTTACTATGGTCCCTATTATTGATGTTTTCCCAGTACCTGCATATCCTTTTAATAAGAACAAGGTTTCTTTTTCTTTTGACAGTATAAAACAAGCTAATTTCTCAAGACTAATAGACTGTTTAAGCGTAGGAACATGAGGATATCTATCCTTTAGTATCTTATAAAAATCATTGGCGGAAAGCTCTTTCATAAGCACCAAATATAATCATGATTTTAAGGGCAAAATACTTTTGTGATTAAAAAAAAAATGTAAATTTGTCACAACCTCTATATTTAATTAACAATTATAAAATGAAGACCATAATACAAATTGCACTTTGGGTAGTATGTATCCTATTAGGATACTTGATTTATAAATCTGTTAACGGCCCTATTGAATTTAAAAAGGTAAAACAAGAAAGGTTTGCAAAAGTAGTATCTTCTCTTAAGGATATTAGAAATTCCCAAGTAGCCTATAAAACAGTAAATGGAAAATTTGCCAAAGATTTCAATACATTGGTTTCATTTGTTGATAGTGGAAAATATACAATCACGCAACAAAGAGATTCCTCTTTTATGCGCTACAACAGGTCTTATCAAATTGATATGCAAGTAGATACTACCATTATAGATACTTTAGGGTTTGTAAGTATAAAAGATTCCTTGTTTAAAGCAGATGATCGTTACAAAACAATGATGAATGTTCCTGGAGCTGCCAAAGGAGAAAAATTTGAAATGAAAGCAGACATGATAGACAAGAGTGGCTATAAAGTATCTGTTTTTGAGGCAAAGGTAAAAAAAGACGTTATTTTGTTTGATCAACCTAAAGACCTAATGACCAGAGAAAATACACACGCAAGTGTTGAAGAAGTAAATGGTAGCGAAATTAAAGTTGGTTCATTGGTAGATGTAAGTACCAACGGGAACTGGCCACCTGTATATGACAGAAAAAAGAACTAATAAGAGTTTAGACAATTCGTCATCGGATTATAAAAAATTGTCCATTCAAGCTAGCTTGAATGGACTTTCTTTTTGTGTGATGGATACTATTGACAATAAGCTATTATTATCTGAGAGTCTTATTTTTGATGAAGAAATCAATCCTTTTGAGCTTCAAAAAGAGTTGAAAATATTTATTGAAAGGCATAATATTCACAAAGCCACTTTTTCTGAAGTGGTGGTCATTCACAAAAACAAACTTTTTAGCCTTGTCCCAAAATCGCTCTTTAATAAAGAAGAACTAATCAATTACCTAAAGTTCAATGTAAAGATATTGGAAAATGACCATATTGCTTATGATGAAATTGAACCCTATGAAATGGTCAATGTCTATGTCCCTTTTGTGAACATCAACAATTATATCTATGAACTTTATGGGGAGTTTGAGTTTAAACACAATGGCACCGTGCTCATACAAACTCTATTGAACAACCATAGCAATGGCAAAGAGGCTGTTTGCTATGTGCATGTTTCCAAACAGCAAATGGAAATTATAGTAATTGCCCAAAAGAAACTGTTGTTCTACAATAGCTTTACCTACCACACCAAAGAAGATTTTATCTACTACCTGCTCTTTACTTTAGAGCAACTAAAATTGGATACAGATATCATAACATTAAGATTGTTCGGCAGTGTTGATGAAGGAGATGATGTTCACACAATGTGTCACCAGTATATAAAAAACATCTCCATATATGTGCCAGAAAACATTCCTTATTTGGCAACTGAACTGGACAAGGAAACCATTGACTTCACCGTTTTAAATGCCCTCTAATGCGTATTGTTTCAGGAAAACATAAGAGCAAACGAATTACCGCACCAAAGAAACTGCCCGTACGTCCAACAACCGATATGGCCAAGGAAGGGCTGTTCAATATCCTAAACAACTCTTATTATTTTGAAGACCTTTCCGTTCTAGACCTTTTTTCGGGTACGGGAAACATAAGCTATGAATTTGCTTCTAGGGGAACTTCTGATATTATAGCTGTGGATGCTGATCATGGTTGTGTTAAATTTATAAACAAGACCTCTGAGGAGCTTAATGTGGAAATCTCCACTATAAAGAGCGATGTCTTTAAATACTTGGAAAGGCAAAAAGGAAAGTTTGATATCATCTTTGCAGACCCACCTTATGACATGCCTTTTGAGGATTTCTGCAAAATAGTGGAATTGGTCTTTACCAAAGATATGCTACTAGAAGATGGGCAATTAATCATTGAGCACTTTAAACATACGGACTTCTCCGAACAGGAACACTATAGCAAACAAAAGAAATACGGCAGTAGTGTGTTTAGTTTTTTTGATGCTGTTACTCAGGAGAATTAAGATTAACAAACACTTTTAATATCCTCAAGCACAATATAAATACTATACAGGTACTCTTTATTCAATTATCATCTCTTATTTAACAACATTTTACCAACTGAAACCATATCAAGACAATAAAAATTTTATAGTTTTCCTCTAAAACTTAAAATTAGGAATGCCTATAATGAAAACTTATTTTGGAATTTTCTTTTTATATATTTTGTTGTACTCAAATTCTGGATTTGGTCAAGAAAAGGTTGTAATGCTAACTGGCAAAGTCCAAAGCTTTAATAATGATGTTTCAAACATATTAGTTGTCAACTTAAATTCTAAAAAATCCACAATTACCAATACTTTAGGATTGTTCACTCTTGAGGTTAAATTAAGGGACTCGGTACGATTCTCTGCGGTTCAATATATATCGAAAGAAATCACAATAACTAAAACAATACTGAATCAGAATATACTAATTATTGATTTAAAAGAGATTGTTATCAATTTAGATGAAGTTATGGTTATGCCATATAATCTAACTGGGGAAATTGATTTTGATATCAAAAGGCTTGGAATTAAATCTGTAGTTACATCATCATCATTGGGATTACCCAATGCAGATATAGAAGTTATGACTCAAAGCGAAAGGTTGCTTTTAGAGGCAGATAGAGGCAAATTTGTAAAGCTTGCCACAATAGAAGATAAAGGAAAACTCGCCCAGATTGCTGGCTATTTGACTTTGAGCGTCCTAATAAACACTCATAAAATAATGAACCGACTTAATGGAAGAACTAAATCATTTAAAAATATGGTGGCTCGCGATGAAAATATAATCTTGGAAAACAAAATTGTTGATCTGTTTTCCAAGAGAGCTTTATCCGAAGGATTCGGAATTCCAGAAAACAACATTGATGCCTTTCTTACTTTCTGTCTATATCAAACTGATTTTTCTCAACTTTCTGAGGGAAATAATACCATTGAGATATGGGAATATCTAAAGGCAAAGAGTTGTGAATACAAGGAAACTAATTACTTGAAAGAATAACAGCTATTCAGGAGAATTAAGATTAGTTACTCGGGAATTAATTCAACTGGTATTTTTTTCACAAAACACGGTTTCATTAAAAAAGCAGGTCATAAGCCGGATTCTGTAAGCCTAAAAGACCCCTTATCATTTATCTGGGCTCTTGGTTGCCCAAAAGCTCTAACCGCCTACCCTTCAGTTTGGGCGTGCACCCTCAAGCACTGATTTACATGGCGTTGCACCGCATAGAGTTTACCTGGTTTCACTACAGCATTATCTGTACATTCTTTCTGTTGCACTTGTCCGCATCTTATGATGGACGGGCGTTACCCGCTATGCTTCACTATGGTGTCCGGACTTTCCTCTCCAATTACTTGGAGCGATAAGGTGACCTGCTACGGCAAAGGTAATCCAAATTGTTAATAAAAAATGGGTTAAAGTCGCCCAAATGAACCTCATAATACATAGCTATTTTTATATTTGTAAAGAACCTACTGGCATACACAATGCCAAGTAATAAGCATATTTTTTTGGAACCTTTTGTTGTATCGGCACGTAAGTACAGACCTCAGACATTTAAAGATGTTGTGGGGCAGCAAGCTATTACCAATACCTTACTGAATGCCATTGAAAACAACCATTTGGCGCAAGCACTTTTATTTACCGGCCCTAGAGGAGTTGGTAAAACAACTTGTGCCCGTATTTTGGCTAAAAAAATAAATGAGGACGGCACTGACCATGTGGATGAGGATTATGCTTTCAATATTTTTGAACTGGATGCCGCTTCCAATAACTCTGTTGATGATATCAGGAGTTTAATAGATCAGGTACGCATACCACCACAGGTGGGCAAATACAAGGTGTATATTATTGATGAAGTACATATGTTGTCACAATCGGCCTTTAATGCCTTTTTAAAAACCTTGGAAGAGCCGCCCAAACATGCTATTTTTATCTTGGCGACCACAGAGAAACACAAAATAATACCGACGATTCTTTCTCGTTGTCAAATATTTGATTTTAAACGAATCACCGTAAAAGATGCGGCCAATTACTTAAAGTATATTGCCGAGCAACAAGGTGTGGAAGCAGAAGATAGCGCACTACATATTATTGCTCAAAAGGCTGATGGCGCCATGCGTGATGCGCTTTCCATCTTTGACCGTGTGGTAAGTTTTTCAGGAAAGAAATTAACACGCAAATCTGTTACTGAGAATTTGAATGTGTTGGATTATGACACCTATTTCTCGGCTACCGATTTAATATTGGAAAACAATATACCAGCATTATTGGTGCTTTTTAATGATACATTGGCAAAAGGTTTTGATGGGCATCACTTTATATCTGGGCTTGCCTCACACTTTAGAGATTTAATGGTTTGCCAACATGAGGCTACCATTGCCCTTTTAGAAGTGGGCGAAGATGCCAAGAAAAGTTATGGGGAGCAGGCAAAAAAGACTTCCAATACCTTTTTGCTCAAAGCGATTGATATTGCCAATGATACAGACTTAAAGTACAAAACAAGTAGAAACCAAAGACTGTTAGTAGAACTTTCCTTAATGAAATTAGCCTCCATCAATTATGATGGAGAAAAAAAAAATCCTGAATCCGTAGCACTGGACGGTGAAACAATCGATTTTATAATTCCCGCTTCTTTCTTTAGGTCTACAACACCAACGACCAACACCTCAAAAGAAATTATAGTTCCTGAAAAAATAGTCCCTCAACTGTCTGAAATTGTTTCTGTTGGAAACCCATCAACTGATCAACCTGAAACTTCCAATGTGGCAATAGCGGTAGAAGAACCCAAAATAAAGGTTCTTGAAAAGCCTGTTGCTGAAGAGCTACACCAATCTGCACCTCCCAAAATAAATATCAATGCTCCAGCTAAACGGGTATCAGGATTATCCATATCCAGTTTAAGGGCAAAAAAGGAACATGAACTTCAAAGAAAAGGTGAAGCCATTGATAAGAGTAAATTGCCCAAAGACCTTTTTTCCGAGGAAGAAATGCTGAAACATTGGAATGATTTTGTTGATGTAATCGATAAAAAAGGGCAAAAAATATTGGCTTCCAATCTTGCATCGGACACTCCTAAACTCAGAAACAATACCACTATTTGGATAGAGTTACCAAATGACACCATGAAAAAGGAAATTGAGCGAGAGCAATATGACCTTATGGAATATTTAAAAAAGAAACTCAATAATTACTTCATTGAAATACAAATCACTGTAAATGAAGCCACAGCAAAGAAATTTGCTTTTACCCCAGAAGAGAAATATGAAAAACTAAGGGAGAAAAATCCTGCTATAGATATTCTTAGAAAAGAATTTGATTTAGACCTTTGATTTACCTACATATCTAATTCTAAAAGCGTAAACGGCCATAACCACTCCCACTATCAACAGTCCCAATGCTTCCCTTCCCCTCTCTATATTTACAATATCACCTTCACCAATAGTGACACCTTCAAATTGTTCTGGCCAAATAACAAAAACCCCAATCAAATATGCTATTGTTAAAACAACAGCAGATAATAAATTAAGCCTCTCCATAAAAAATAAAATGGAAGCTAATGCCGCTATTCCATAAATGGCATACCACATTAATGCATCTGGATCATTATATTGAACAACAACCGCATAAATGAACAATGCAGCAAAAACGATTCCTAAAATCTTAAAAAATGTTTTCATAATTTATTGATTTATAACATGATTCTCTATGATTGAAAAAACATCCACCGCTTGGATGGTTGGCTCATTGTTGCATGCTGGGTTATTACTGATCAGTATTGGGTAATCATCTTTATCATCAGGGACCCTTCCGTGAGATCCTTTTACCAGCTCTGCTCTTAAAGGTATCACATTCATCAATGTTCTAAAGCCTAATTTCTTTTTAAATAGTTTCCAAAGGATTTTGGGAATCACCAGTTTGTCCTTGGGATCCGTGAACATTTCAACTGGGTCATAACCTGGTTTTTTATGAATATCCACCATTCTGGCAAAATCGGGGGCTTTTTTATCATCCAGCCAATAATAATACGTAAACCAAGAATCTTTATCTGCTAAAACCACTAAATCCCCACACCTTTCATGTTTGATCTTGGCTTCTACAATTTCATTATCTGACAAAACTTTTTCAACACCAACAACAGCTTGTAACAGCTTTTTTACTTTATCCTTAAGGGATGTGTCATTCAAATAAATATGTGCCACTTGATGATCTGCAACTGCAAAAGCCCTACTATTCCCTGCATCTAAAAGCTCTAGGCCGCGCTCTTCCCTAATGCCCAAATAGCCTTCTGAACGCAATACTCGGTTTAAATGAACTGGGGTGTTCACATTTGTGATTCCGTATTCTGACAACAGGATAATATGCGCACCCTGCTTTTCATAATAATTGACCAACTGTTCTACAACGGTATCAATCTCTTTTAAATCTTTTGAAATATGATTGAAATCTGTTCCATAACGCTGCATATTATAATCCAAATGGGGCAAGTACACCAAAGTAAGTGTTGGGTTATACAACTCATCTGTCTTGATAGCAGAATCTGCAATCCATTGAGTAGATTTTATAGATGTTTTTGGTCCCCAAAAATGAAACAACGGAAACGTTCCCAATTCTTTTTGAAGTGTGTCCCGTAATTCTGGAGGATATGAATATACATCAGGGATTTTACGACCATCAGCCAAATAATTAGGTCTTGGCGTAACAGTGAAATCTGCAGTTGAATACATATTGTACCACCAAAAAAGATTGGCACAGGTGAAATTTTCATTCCCGATTTTTAGCTTGTCCCAAATCTTTTCACTTTGCACCAATTGGTTGGACTGTCGCCAAAACTTAACCTCACACTCTTCCTTGAAATACCAGCCATTACCCACTACTCCATGTTCATTGGGCCATTTACCCGTAAGATAGGTAGATTGTACACTACAGGTGACCGCAGGAACAACTGGAGCAATAGTTGAAACCTTTCCTTTTTCTAAAAACAATTTAATGAACGGGGTATGTTCCCCAATAAGCCTTTGGGTTAAACCGACTACATTAAGCACCACCGTTTTTTTCATAAACAACTTAAAGATTATTCTTTAACCAATTTATCTCTCTAATTATGGAATCTGAAAGTTCCAATTTTAAGGATTTGGGAAGTACATCCCAAGTGTAGGTCTCAATTTCCAAATGATTGGAAACTTTATCTTTCTTTAAATAATCCAAGACTTTAAGAATATGGTCTTGGGTAGAGTGCAGTTCATCAAACCTATCTAAAAAAAGAGGTACATGGAAATGCGCTCTCAACTCTGTAAAATTCTTTTTTTCCTCTAACAACGCTGGTAAATCCCAATACGTTTTTATTTGACTTCCAGTATTTTGAGTTACTTGATGTAAATAAGTAGGTTCATTAAAACGAATTAAAGATTCCCATATCTTTTTATCGTTCTTTCCATCAAAAAGAATCTTTAAAGCTGCACTTACCTGTATTTTTCCAATGATGATTCCCGATTCCCTAAACTTTCTAAACGTATCTTCTGGTTCTTCAAAAGCCAAAGAAAAATGGCAAATATCATAACAGACCGTAATGTATCTAAGCACTAATTCTTCAGCTTTTGCTTCATTACAATCCAAAGTCTTCATCAATACTTTCTTGGCAATGGGCAAAAGATAATCAGCATAAAAAGATACTACCTCATCACTGTTCTCTATCATCCCATCTGGTTCTGGTTCAATATCCAGATGCAAGTATTTTCCCGTGCTATTTTCAATCTCATGAAGTTGCAGCACAATTTCCGTCATATGTTCTGCGCCTTTGGTAAAGGCATCATCAGTTTTTTCCTTGGAATCGTACCAGTATTTATAACTGATCGGGTTTGTAGATATGCCGCCCATAATGCCCTCAGGAATTAAATAGGCCAACTGATCGAACAATCTTTTGGTATAGCCAACCCGTTCCCTTGTAGTCCAGTCTGGTGCATGGACCATATCCTTTACCTTTTCATTATGAAAATTCCCATAAGGAAACCCATTCATGGTAAAAACATAAATATCATTAGCGGCCAACCAAGTTTTAAACTCTTTTAAATTGTTCCCCATACCAAGTTCTTCACTTGCAGTATTGGATAACCTGAGTCCCAATCCAAAAGGGCTTTCTTTGGAAACTTGCTCCTTTATAATAGGAACAAATTTTTCGATATTTTCAAAGGTGACTTTCCAGTTCTCTCCTGGATGAATATTAGTACAATACGTTAGGTGGTAATATTGGTCTATAAACATACTAGCAAGATACCTTTTCTTGGCCAATGGTGTTCCGCATGGTAATCGCTTTTCGCATCTTATCCATATCTATTTCATGAACGTCGTGCTTCTTTCCTATGCCCGAAATGAGGGTAATGGTCAATTCACCTCCTAAATGCTCTCTAAACTCCTCTATACCTGCTAAAAGTTGGTCTATTTCTATTTCTTGATGAAGGGGAATCTGTAAATTGAACCCTATCTCTTCTAAAACCCCTAAAACATGATCCAATGTTTTCTCATCAATTAAACCTACCAAACAAGCATACGTAACATCTAGGGCAATTCCTATGGCCACAGCTTCACCATGACGCAGTTTATAATTGGTCATGTACTCCAATTTATGTGCTGCCCAATGCCCAAAATCCAAAGGTCTGGACGAACCACTTTCAAAAGGATCACCACCTTGTGCTATATGGTGCATGTGCATTTCTGCACACTTGTATATAAGATGGTCCATAGCTTCCACTTCTCTATTTGCCAACTTTGTGGCATTATCAGAAATAAAATCAAAAAACGATTCGTCTTTAATAAGGGACACTTTTACCGCTTCTGCAATTCCAGAAATCCAATCTCTTTGCTCTAAGGTGGTCAAAAAGTTGGCGTCATTAATTATTGCATAAGGCGGGGCGAACGTGCCAAGAAAATTCTTTTTTCCAAACTCGTTGATACTGTTTTTTACACCTACTGCAGAATCATTTTGTGAAAGTACCGTTGTTGGTATCCGTATCAATTTAACTCCTCTGTGTGCTATTGCAGCTGCGTAACCAACCATATCTATCACGCCTCCTCCTCCGATTGCAACAACAAACGAATGTCTACAGATGCCCTTTTCATTAATACCTTTTAATATAGCGGTTACATTATCATGGTCGTTCTTACACTCTTCACCGCCTTTTACAATCATAACATCTTTGACTTGAATGACTGTATCATGTGCCTTACAATAGGCATTAATTTCATTTATAAGATTTGGGTGACATTTATGGACACCATCATCAACTACAAATAAAACTTTTGTGCTATTTCCCTTTCCATAATTCAACAATACATCATTGAACAAGGTGTTTTCTTTTGAAAATAAATGCTCTGTAAAGTGTAATTTATAATCATACTCCACTTTAAAAGACTGTTCTATACTGTTCATCCGCTTCATTAAGTACAAATTTATGTGACTGCAAAGAGTTTAGAGAGAATAATTGATAAAGGTAATAATAATAGTATCCCTATACCAACCATCCAGTTTGAAAAACCGACCGCCATAATAGCATCCAAAACTATGATTGAAAGAACTCCGCCAATAACAGCTTTCTTTATATTTCCTGGAGAATTATTCAAAAATGCTTTGACCAAAGGTGTGTATATTAAAATGGCAAACAATAAAATAAATGGAATTGTTTGGAATGCAATACCACCGTTAATATGTTGAAAAACAAGCAAAGTACCACAGACCAATGCATAAAGCATCCCGGAAAAGACAATATGTTTCTTATTATCCCCATGAACTTCCCCCTTACTTATCAATGTAATTGCAGCAATATAAACTACTGGAACTACTGCATATTCCCATTGCAACAACGTTCCAAAAACTGACATTCCCAAAAGAAGGTTCAATCCCCTACAAATACCCATATTTAAAGGCCCAAAAAATGTATGCTTTTTTGAAACTCCATCATATAGCAAAATGGATAGCGCAAGTATCAAAGCAATACTTCCACTGAGCACATGTACATATAATCCTAAAACAATACCCAAAATCAATAAAATTCCACCGAATATTGATGCCGATTTAAGCGATACAATACTGCTTGGAATGGGTCTTTCTGGTCTTTCTTTTTTATCAAGTTGAAAATCAAAAACATCATTTAGCACTACTCCACCAGCATATAAAAATACTGATGCCAGCACCAAACAAAAAAATGGAAGGAAGAATTCAAAATTCCAAAAAGAAGATTGATTTACTATAGCTACTATTCCTGAAATTACCATTCCTGCTAGTACATCAGCAGCAGCGGTTGGTAGATTGGCAGGTCTTGTTAATTGTAAATACCCTTTTAAGGCTTTATTCATTATGATATAAATTCTTCATCAATCTTTGGTTTCTGCCCTCGTAAAACACTGTTATCATTGAACAGTTCCCGTTGGTCTACACTTTGTGGGTTTAACCAATGTGATTCTTTCATTTTACCAGATTTCCCAAAAACATCCAACGCATTTTTATAACAGGTTTTCACCACATCTTCTCTAGCAATACCTCTTTTTATCATTAAATTAGCTGTTTTTGGCACAGCTAAAGGGTCGCTAACCCCCCAATCGGCAGAGCTGTCCACAATAATATTATCACTACCAAATCTTCTTACCACTTCTACCATACGCTCATTCCCCATTTTTGTTTTGGGATAAATAGTGAAAGCTGCAACAAATCCCCTATCCAAAACTTCTTGAACAGTTTCTTCATTATTATGATCAATAATTACCATACTTGGATCCAATCCATGCTCTAAACAGACTTCCATGCTTTTTATGGTTCCTGCTTTTTTATCACGGTGAGGTGTATGGACCTGTACCAACATATTCAATTCTTTTGCGAGCTCCAATTGTTGCCTAAAATACTTGTCCTCCGCAGGTGTTTGGTCATCATAACCAATCTCCCCTATAGCGACAACATTTTCTTTATGAAGGTATAAGGGCAATAATTCCATCACCTGCTCTGCCAAAGCCTCATTATTTGCTTCTTTAGAGTTTAAGCCAATGGTGCAATAATGTTTTATTCCAAATTGGCTGGCCCTAAAAGGTTCCCAACCTACCAGGCTACTATAATAATCCTGAAAAGAGCCTACTTGTGTTCTTGGTTGCCCCATCCAGAATGCAGGTTCTATAACCGCTACTACCCCTGCTGCTGCCATTGCCTCATAATCATCCGTAGTTCTGGCAGACATGTGCACATGGGGATCTATCAACATTAACTTATCTTCCATATTAGTTTATTATATTTTCCCAACTTAGTATTCCTTCATTAATCTTACTCAATACTTTTGGATAACCGTTAAGCAGTTCTTTAGCTTCAGCTTTATCAGAATAATAACAGCACAATGCCCCAGCTTTATTCTCTACAACATCATCACTATCTAACAACCGCTGCATGTCTTTTAATAGTTTTTCATTTAAGTGTTTAGCAACTGGTCTCCAAAATAAAGGGTTTATTTTACGTGATGCAGCCCAACGTTCATGTGCATAATCTGATATTATTCGTGACAGATCATCATTGCCCCTATTATCCACATTCAAAATTCCACTTAAATCAGATTCAATGAACACAGCCTTTAAGTACATTTGATTCCATTGTTGTTCATTAAAATAGGCTGCTGGATAAGGATTATTCAAAGCAATAGCATTAAAAACCGATGTTATATTGGTTCGTAAAGCATCTACAGCTACAGTTTTATAATCACCTGCATTAGGTAACAGAACCAAGAATTTTAAAAATGTTTCCAACTCTGTTTTATCTGCTACTTGAATTAAATTAGCAACCTTCACCTTAAAGAAATCATTATCAGCTTCCAAAGTTTTTACCAACAAAAATATACGAGCTAGTTGAAGCGTATTCATTTCTTGGCTTACCAAAAAAAAAAATAGTTTAGAATCTGAGGTAAATTGTACTGGCTCTGACGCTACTTTTGTAGCCAACAAAGTATATGTGATATAAAGATCTTTTGTAGATTTATTTTCGGTAATCAACTGAATTTTAGACAAAATCCAATCTTTCGCATCTGCATTTAAACTTGCATTAACAAATGCATTTAGTTGTTCGGGAGTATTATTAAATTCCATTAAAGGGTAACGTATTTTTTGAAGACTCTAACAAAGCTAATTAATAAAACTGCAAACAACGAATTTACTGCCATATTCATTAGGCATTAACAAAATCTTAGTAATTTTGAAACAAAATTGAGAACCTATGTTAGGCTTAAAATTACCAACTGACCCAAGATGGGTGAATATTGTAGAAAAAAACATAGATGAAATACTCACAGATCATGCTTTCTGTGAGCAAAAAGCAGCGTCCACTGCTATGTCCTTGATTGTTAGTTTTCCTGAATATACTAAATTGGTTGATAAAATGGTCGCCCTTGTACAAGAAGAAATGGCCCATTTTAAAATGGTGCATGACAGAATCATTGCCCGTGGAAATACATTGGGAAGAGACCGTAAAGATGCGTATGTAGTAGATTTATTAAAATTCTTTCCCAAAGGAGGTAGTAGAACCACTCAATTGGTCCACAGATTATTATATGCTGCTCTTATTGAAGCAAGAAGTTGTGAACGCTTTAGATTGTTATCAGAAGAATTACAAGATAAAGAATTGGCAGAATTCTACCATAAATTAATGATCAGTGAGGCTGGACATTATACTATGTTCCTTCAATTTGCCCGTGACTATGGTGACCGTAAAGAAGTAGATGAAAAATGGGAAGAGTTATTAGACTATGAAGCCAGCATCATGAAAAATTTGGGAACCAAAGAAACCGTTCACGGCTAAACCTCTAATTTATTCTTATAATACTCATATAGCTCAAATTGTGACCTGTGTTCTAGTTCTTTTGTTTCTCTATATGCATTATCATGCTCTTCTGAAAAAACACGAGCTTTTATATTATCATTCCAAGAAATCTCAAAAGTCTCCAATAATTCTTGCCTAATATCTTCATCATACATTGGACAGCCTACTTCTACTCTAAAATCAAGATTTCTTGTCATCCAATCTGCTGATGATATGTATATTTTTGGAATGCCTCCATTGCCAAAAATAAATAATCGCGGGTGTTCCAAAAACTTATCCACTATGCTTATGGCATCAATATTTTCACTCATTCCTTCTATTCCAGGAACCAAACAACAAACACCTCTAATGATTAATTGAATTTTAACTCCTGCATTACTGGCCTCATAGAGTTTATCAATCATTTTATATGAGGTAAAGCTGTTCATTTTTATTTTTATATAAGCTTCTTTTTCTGCAATGGCATTGGCAATTTCATTATCAATAAGCATTTCAAAAGTAGCTTTTGTATAATGCGGCGAAACAACAAGGTGCTTGTATTTATTGATTTTATATGTGGTTTCAAAGAAATTGAAGATTTTATTGAATTCTTTTAAAATACCTTCATATGCTGTAAACAGAGTGTAATCAGTATATATTTTAGCTGTAGATTCATTAAAGTTTCCCGTGCTCACAAACCCGTACCTTTTTATTTCATTGGTTTCTTCACGTTCTATAACACATATTTTACTGTGTACTTTAAGACCAGGAACCCCAAAAATAAGTTTGATCCCCTCTGCTTGCAGTTGCTCTGCATATTTTATATTGGCACTTTCATCAAACCTGGCTTGCAATTCAATTTGCACTGTTACTTTCTTTCCATTTTTAGCTGCATTAATCAAAGATGAAGCTACTTGGGAAGTATTGGCCAAACGATATACAGTAATCTTAATGCTCCTTACCTTAGGATCCAAAGCTGCTTCCCTAAGAAATTTAATAATATATGTAAACGTATGGTATGGTGTATATATGAGATAGTCTTTTTTTGCTATTTGCTCAAACAGGCTCCCTTCCAAACTAAAACCTTTTACGGGCAATGGATTGATTTTATCATACATTAAATCTGTCCTGCCCAAACTGGGGAAACCCATATAATCTCGCCTGTTGTGATAACGACCACCAGGAATAACGCTATCTGTATCTTCTACATGCATTTTCTCCATTAAGAACAACAATGTATCCTTCTCAATATTTTTATCATATACAAAACGTACTGGGTCGCTGGTTTTCCTGTGTTCAACACTCGAAGATATTTTCTCAATAAAACTTTTGCTCAAATCATTATCCATATCCAACTCGGCATCCCGAGTTATTTTAATCATATGGGCCGATATGGATTCATAATCAAACATATTGAATATGCTTCGCAAACAATAGCGAATCATATCATCTAGCATAATAATATAGTTTTTATCTCCTTCCTTCGGAAGCTCTATAAAACGATCTATTCCTTCTGGTATTTCTATCAATGCATAGCGAACTTCCTTTTCATTTTCACCATTATCATTAACAAGAACAATCTTTACGGCCAAGTAAGCTGCCGTATCTTTTAGCATGGGGAATTCTGCTAAATCATTTAGAATAATAATCATCAACTCAGGGCTTACTTTATTGATGAAATAGTTCTTTATATACTCGGTATGTGTTTCTTTTATTTCAGTTTCTTTAATCAGGAAGATATTTTGAGTTTCCAGTTCTTCTTCTATCTCTTGTAATATTTCTTGACTTTTTGTCTGTTGGCTAATAACCACCTTTGTTATTTCCTCTAACAAATCTTTTGCTTTTTCTCCTCCTAAAACGCTTTTGCCTTTTTTGCCCGCTTCAACAATTCGTTTTACAGTAGCGTACCTAACTTTAAAGAATTCATCCAGATTATTGGAGAAAATACCTAAGAACCTTAGTCGTTCTATCAATGGCACATTTTTATCCATACTCTCTTGGAGCACCCTTTCATTAAATTGCAGCCAACTAATTTCCCTGTTTATATATTGATTTTTAGTTTTCTTCATTATTGTATTTGTTTTGGAAACAGTATCTGTTCTGTAACTCCTTTTGAAACATCTTTCCAAGCATCAACATTAAAAGATATATGAACCAAACCTGATGTAACTACATTTTCTATATACTTA
>CAYNLI010000041.1:0-16933 GCA_964398035.1 uncultured Flavobacteriaceae bacterium
TAATTCTATTTTAAAGACCGCATTAAACTTTTGCCAAAAAAAGAACCCTGCTCCCGATAATTATCAGAAGTAGGGCTTATTTACTTAACTTGTAAGAGGTGTTATCCTTTTACACTAGCAAGCTTACCGCTGCTCTTAATACTATTTAACTTAAGATCTTGAAGCACATTAACAGCTTCTTCAACATATACATCTTTGGCCAAGTTCTTGTGCCAACGATCTCTTTTTTCTCGTAAAACAGAATCTTGTGTAAACAATTCTTGTTCATATTTTAAAGACTCAAAAGACAAGTGTGAATCATAAACGGAAAGCGATTTAAAGTAATCTGCTTTTTCTTTAAATTTTTCTTCTTCAGATTTATAATCGCTATAATTTAAGGACACTATAATTTCATCTTGCTGCTCTTTTAACCATTTTGCATTCTCCTCAATTAATTTAATTTGAGAATTACCAGACATACGCTTAGTACTATTCGCTATGGTTTGCTCATAATCTATATACCCATCCCATACTTTATAATCTGCTGGGGTAATTTTATCCCATGCCAATGGATTTTCTTGATTTCTCTCTCCTATTTCTATATAGCTATATCTATCTGGAACTACAATGTCACTTTTAACTCCTTCTAATTGAGTAGAACCTCCATTAATTCTATAGAACTTCTGAGTTGTAAGTTTAATCGCGCCTAAACCTCCATGCTCATTGCCTCTTACAATATTGTCCAATGAAATTACATTTTGGACAGTTCCTTTACCAAAAGTTTGTTTGCTTCCTATTACCACTGCTCTTTTATAATCTTGCATGGCAGCTGCTAAAATTTCAGACGCAGAAGCTGAAAGTTCATTGACCATAATCACTAAAGGACCATCCCATTGTATACGTTCATCCTTATCGTCATAAACATCTTTTCCTTTATCAGAAGATTTTACCTGAACAATGGGTCCATCCTTAATAAACAATCCTGCCATTTCTACAACTGTTTTTAAGGACCCTCCACCATTATCTCTTAAATCCAATATTAGGCCTTCAACGCCATCTTTCCTAAGTCTTTCCACTTCTTTAGCTACATCTGTAGCTGCGTTCCTTTCGCCATAGTCATTAAAATCCACATAGAATTTTGGTAGATTAATCAAACCAAATTTTTGATCTCCTTTAATGATTTTTGCAGATTTAGCATAAGATTCTTCCAATTCCACTACATCTCTAGTGATAGAAATAACCTCAATGGAACCATCCACTCTTTTAATTGTAAGATCAACAATTGTTCCTTTAGGACCTTTTATCAACTTAATGGCATCATCTAATCTCATCCCAACAATATCCACGGGCTGCTCTCCATTTTGTCCCACTTTAATAATTTCATCGCCAACTTCAATTTCCTCTCCTCGCCAAACTGGTCCACCAGAAATAATTTCAACAATTTTAGTCTGATCTTTTCTTTTTTGAAGTCTTGCACCTATTCCTTCAAACTTACCTGACATACTAGTGTCAAATTTTTCCTTTTCGTCTGGCGCAAAATAATAGGTATGGGGATCAAACTGATCTACAATTGTATTTATGTATTGTACAAACCAATCTTTTCTTTCAAGATCTTCCATAAAATCAAAGTATTCATCTAAGGTGCTTTCTGTTAACACCCTAGCTTCATTTTCTATCTCTCCTAAAGACAAACTACTCTCACCTTCCTCTTTTTTTATTTTATTACCTTTTCTTTTGCCATCATAAGTCCCAAGAGTCGCATATTTGAGTTGCTTTCTCCATCTTTCTTTTAGTTTCTTTTTAGATCCTGCAAAAGGTTGATTTTCATAATCAATATTAATTTCTTCATTCAATGCATAATCAAATGGTACTGCAAGAACTTCTTTATAAATTCCTTTTGCATCTCCCATTCTCTTTATAAATCTTTCATGGACTAAATTGAAGAAACCTATATCTGTATTTTTGATTTGATCATCCAATTGAAATTTATACTTTTCAAATTCTTTAACATCAGACTCTAAAAAATATCTCTTAGTAGGGTCCAATACATCTATAAAACTTTCAAAAACATTGACTGAAAAATCATCATCTATATCTTTAGGTTCATAATGTCCTCTTTCCAAAACATACGTTATTAAATCCAATAACAATTTATCCTTGTCATTGGTTTCAAAAGATTTATTTGTAAAACTGCATGAAGCAACGGCAACTAACATGGCCAATAATGCAAAAGCTAAATTCTTTTTCATGTACTTATTTTTATTCCCACTAGTATGGGTTTATAATACTACATTCCAACATTTGGAACGTTTCTGAATATATTAGTTCAAATACCACATGGCTTACGCTAAGGTTACTTACTTGAGCGCAAAACCCCTACTGGAAATTGAACGAATCATAAAATCAAAACTCTATTTTAAAGTAATGAACTCCCTAATATACAGAAAAAACCATGCCAGTTTAAAAGCTGACACCTTATTTTTTTGTTAAAGCACATAGAGAGCTATTCTTAATGAAAAACGTATTTTTACAGCATAAATTATATTCCATGCAAAAACCTCTGATTCTGGTCACCAATGATGATGGTATTACCGCCCCTGGATTAAGGGCTTTAATCGGTTTTATGAAGGAAATTGGAGATGTTATTGTAGTAGCTCCAGACAGCCCACAATCTGGTATGGGACACGCCATAACTTTGGACAGTACACTTTACTCCAAAAAAGTGATTATAGACCTTAAAAATGGGGCCAAAGAAGAATATAGTTGCAGTGGCACGCCAGCAGATTGTGTAAAGTTGGGTCTTCAAGAGATTTTGGAAAGAAAGCCAGACATGTGTGTCAGCGGTATTAATCACGGTTCCAATTCATCTATCAATGTGATTTATTCAGGAACTATGAGTGCTGCCATTGAAGCTGGTATTGAAGGTATCCCCGCGATTGGTTTTTCCTTATGTGATTATGCTTGGGAAGCAGATTTTGAACAAGCCAAGGATTACATTATAAACATTGTAAAAGAGGCATTGAACAACGGTATGCCAACAGGAGTTGTCCTAAATGTGAACATCCCCAAACTGAATAAAAAAGACATCTTGGGAATAAAAATTTGCAGACAGGCAAGAGCAAATTGGAAAGAAAAATTTGACAAAAGAACAAACCCTATGGGCAAGGATTATTATTGGCTCACTGGCGAATTTGAACTTCTTGATAAAGGGGAGGACACAGATGAATGGGCCTTGGCCAATGGTTATATTTCTGTTGTTCCCACGCAATTTGACCTAACGGCACACCACGCCATACAACATATAAACAATTGGAATTTACATGAATAAAAAGGAAGTCATCATAGGTTTTATAGTGGGCATCATTGCCAATACCATAGGCACACTCTTATATATTATTTTGTTTTCTGACATGAGCATTGCCGATACATTCGCAGCAGCAATCAAACAAGGTCACATTGGTAGTCTTTTAGCTTTGGGTGCAGTACTTAATTTAATTGCCTTTTTTGGATTTCTTAGACTAAGGAGAGACCATAGGGCAAAAGGTGTTATGATTGCCACAATTTTGGTCGCTTTAATCATACTTTATTATAAAATGTTCTAAAAATGAAGTATTACATCATTGCAGGGGAAGCATCTGGGGATCTACATGGATCAAATCTCATCAAAGCCTTGAAGATTAAGGATATTGATGCAGACATAAGATGCTGGGGTGGTGATTTAATGCAGCAAGCTGGCGGGCATTTGGTAAAACACTATAAAGAAATGGCCTTTATGGGTTTTTTGGAAGTGCTTTTAAATATCCGTTCCATTTTTAAGAACATGGGTTTTTGCAAGAATGATATTAAAAACTTTAATCCAGATGTTATCATATTCATTGATTATTCAGGGTTTAATCTCCGTATTGCAAAATGGGCAAAAGAGAACAATTTTAAAACTAATTATTATATATCCCCACAAATATGGGCGTCACGGGAAGGGCGTATCAGCAAAATAAAAAGTACTATTGATGCCATGTATGTCATCCTTCCTTTTGAGAAAGAGTTCTACGAGAAAAAACATGGTTTTCCAGTGCATTTTGTGGGACACCCATTGATTGATGCCATAAGCAACAGAGAAAAAACGAATGAAGAGACATTCAGGGCAGAAAACGATTTGAATGCTGACTTACCTATAATTGCGCTATTGCCAGGAAGCAGAAAACAAGAGGTGCAAAACATGTTGTCCGTTATGCTCTCTATCACGGATTCTTTCCCAGACTATCAGTTTGTGATTGCAGGAGCACCTAGTTTAGACAAAGATTTTTACGCTCCTTTTATGACCAAATCCAATATTGGATTTGTTGCCAATAAAACCTATGATCTTTTAAAAATTTCACATACTGCATTAGTCACCAGCGGTACGGCCACCTTGGAAACCGCTCTTTTTAAAGTGCCCCAAATAGTTTGTTACAAGGCCAATTGGATATCTTATCAAATTGCAAAACGTATTATCACCTTGGATTATATTTCTTTGGTGAATTTGATTATGAAAAAAGAAGTAGTAAAAGAATTGATTCAAACAGATTTAAACACAAAAAACTTAACATCTGAATTGATAAAAATACTTGATGGACCTCAACGAAAATCTCTTATAGAAGACTACAATACGCTTGAAAAAAAATTGGGAGGAACTGGAGCCAGTGAAAATGCTGCTACATTAATCGTAAAAAATGCTTAATTTTGATATCCAAGTGACCCTAATCACATTTGGATGCTTCGTAAATCGTTATACATTTCCCTTATTCTTTTAATGACCAATTGTGTTGTTAAAAAGAAAACTACATATGGAAAAGAACGCAAAGTTACTGTAGAAGCCTCTACAGAAAAAGAAATACCCAAAAAGACCAAAAGCAAAAGGTCAAAAAAAGCTGCGACTAAAACAGATGGCATCATAACTTCAGCATTGGCTTTTTCTGGCGTTAAATACAAATATGGCGGGACTACCAAAAAAGGGATGGATTGTTCTGGCCTGCTCTATGTGGCATTTAAAGAACACAATGTAAACATTCCAAGAATTTCCTATGTGATGGCAAATGAAGGAAAGCGAATCAAGGTAAACAATGTTGTTAAAGGAGATTTACTTTTTTTTAAAACCACTAAAAAAGGCAAAAGAATAAACCATGTTGGGCTTGTTGTGGCCGTTAAGGGTAATGACATTAAATTTATACATGCCACAACATCAAGAGGTGTCATTGTTTCCTCTTTACGTGAAGGCTATTGGAACTATGCCTTTGTAAAAGCCACCCGAATTCTTTAAAATGAATTTGCTAAAATTCATCTCTATTAAATTAGCTCTCTTTTTGGTTTTGGGTATTTTAATAGGTCGTTTTTTTGACTTAAACCATTTATCCTTAATTGCTTTAATACTTACAAACCTTATGTTGCTTGGTTTTCTGTTTTTCAAAAAACAGCATAGCAATTCGGTTTGGTTTGGTCTTCTGTTTGGAACAACAACAATTCTTGTTGGTATGCTATGCGTTACTATTGGTCAACCAAAGAACAATGTTTCACATTATTCAAATTCCAGCTTTGATACTCCTAAAATCTGGAGCGTGAAAATTAGGGAAGTTTTAAAATCGAACACTTTTTCCAACAGGTATATTGCTATTATCAAAGAAATGGATGGTGTACAAAAATCTGGTAAAATTATTTTGAGCACTTCTATTGATTCTAACACCAATAAACTTAAAGTAGATGATGAGCTGCTCATAAACACTACTCTTGCTAGCATTAAACCTCCTTTAAATCCACATCAATTTAATTATGCAAGATATTTGGAAAGTTTAGGCATTTATCATCAAATTACCTTAAACGCAACAAACCATATAAAAAATAAAATAGCCTCTAAAACCATTTATGGAACAGCTGCTAATCTCAGGAATCATATTATATCAAAATTGAAGTCCGCTGATTTTGGAAAAGAAGAACTTCCTGTTATACAGGCTCTTTTATTGGGGCAACGCAATGATATTTCCAATGAAACATACAACAATTACAAAAATGCAGGAGCTGTACATATTTTAGCTCTTTCTGGGCTTCACATAGGTGTTATTCTCTTATTGCTTCAATTTATACTTAAACCTCTAGAACTATTACCAAAAGGCAAGACCTTAAAATTGCTGGTCATTATTTTACTACTCTGGGGGTTTGCATTTTTGGCCGGGTTTTCTGCTTCCATCATCAGAGCCGTTACCATGTTCACTTTTGTCGCGTATGCCCTGTACTTAAACAGGCCTACTAACATGTTCAACATATTGGCGTTATCCATGTTCTTTATTTTGCTAATCAATCCAATGTTGCTGTTTCAAGTAGGATTCCAAATGAGTTATGCAGCTGTTTTTGCAATAGCTTGGATATATCCTTTGTTGCATAAATTCTGGAACCCTAAAACCTTTATACTTCAAAAAAGCTGGCAATTGTTATCAATAAGTATTGCCGCTCAATTAGGCGTATTGCCCATTAGCTTATTCTACTTTCATCAATTTCCTGGGTTGTTCTTTGTTTCCAATTTATTGATAATCCCTTTTTTAGGGCTCATTCTAGGAATGGGTTTTTTGGTCATTGTTCTTTCGCTTTTTAACTCTTTGCCTTCATTTATTGCTAGTGCATACAATTCTTTAGTTCATTTAATGAACACTATTATTGGTTGGGTAGCACAGCAAGAAGCTTTTATTTTTAAAAATATTTCTTTTGATGCTATTCAACTTATCATCAGTTATAGCATCATCGTCTCTTTGGTATTGGTTTTTACAAAAGTTTCTTTTAAACGAATAGCTATTTTACTGTTAAGCATTGTTGGATTGCAATCTTGGTATTTACATCAAACATATACCACCCATAAAACTGAAAAATTAATGGTATTCCACCAAACAAGAAATACTGTTCTTTTACAACAATTAGGAGCGCAACTCCTTGTTATAACAAACAATGAAACACAAACTGAACGCATTGTCACAAACTACGCTATTACAGAACATAGCAACAAAATAAAACAGTTGCCAATAAAAAACAGCTATCAAATAAATGGTAAAAAATTATTGATCATTGATAGTTTGGGTGTTTATTCTTTAAAACATACAGCACCAGACTATCTACTACTGACCCAATCCCCAAAAATAAATCTAGAGCGGTTAATAGATTCCATACATCCTAAAATAATAATTGCGGATGGCAGTAATTACAAAAGCTACATTGCCAAATGGAGAAAAACTTGTGCCAAAAGAAAACTCCCTTTTCACTATACTGGTGAAAAAGGAGCTTATTATTTTAATCGCTGAGCGATACCCTAAAAGGTTTAGTGATTAGATAATTCAAACCCTTCTGGTTCGTCATTATGAACAACTACTTCATTATCTTCGGCACCGTGCGTAAGTCTTTTTAAAGGTTTAAGTATTAATAAAACAAAAAGACCAAATAGTACAGCAAAGGCAAAAAGGCCTCCAAAAACCTTGAATTCCCCTGCTTCTACAGAACTTGCTCCAATAACCCCGGCTACTTTATTTCCTAAACCCGTAGCTGCCCAATACACACCCATCATTAACGCCATATAACGTGCTGGGGCCAATTTGGTAAAGAATGAAAGGGAAACTGGTGACAAACATAGTTCCCCAATGGTATGAAACAAATATGCAAAAACTAGCCAATACATGGCTGAACTTCCTTCTCCTTCATACTGCATAGTGGCAAAAACCATAAACATAAATCCAAAGCCCATTATAATAACCCCTGTCGCCATTTTAAAAAGCGAAGAAGCTTCTTTTCCTTTTAGTTTTCTTTTGGCCCAAAAACCAGCAACACCAACTGCAAATAATAAAATAAAACCAGGGTTTGCCGCTTGAAACCAAGCCGCAGGCATTTCCCAACCCATTATCATCCTATCTGTTTTGTTATTTGCATATAGGTTCATAAGGCCTCCCATTTGTTCAAAACAACCCCAAAAAGCCATTACCATCAGTAGGGAAAGTAATAAAACAACATATCTATCTTTTTCTACCTTTCCATTTAGGTTTTTATATATCATCATCATTAACCCTGTGATTAAGGATAAAAAAATAAATAAAGCCCCATAACCCCAATGATCTGGCCCTTCAAAAGTGAAGCCTGCGTATAGGGACAGTAATAAAAAAACAATTGTAATTCCTAACTGCAATGGTGATTTCAATAGCTGTGAAAACAATTCTCCAATACTAATATCTCCAGATTTTTCTTCAACTGTAGGGGCATTCCCTACATGTACTAAATAACGTTGGCCCCATAAATAAACCAGTAGTCCCAGTAACATCCCAATCCCTGCCAAACCAAATCCATAGTGCCACCCATAAACTGCTGCAATTATTCCCACTGTCAATGAAGCAAGAAAAGAACCTGTATTAATTCCTATATAAAAAACACTAAATCCTTTATCCCTTCTAATATCTTTCTTTTTATACAACCCGCCAACCATTGTAGATATATTGGGCTTAAGCATTCCGACTCCTAAAATAACAAAACCAAGTCCCGTATAATAAGCCCAAATGGCATCTATAGCCAATATTCCGTGACCAACTGTAAGCAATATAGCTCCAATGGTCACTGCCTTTTTTTGACCTAAATACCTATCAGCTAAAAAGCCACCAGGAATACTCATTACATATACCAACATGGTATACCAACCATATAGTGCAAGCGCCTCTGTCGTTGTCCATCCCAAACCACTTTGGGGGTCGTTTTCAAAAGCCTTGGCAGTCATATATAATACTAACAATGCTCGCATTCCATAATAAGAAAAACGTTCCCACATTTCCGTAAAAAAAAGAACATAAAGTCCTACGGGGTGTCCAAAAAGTTCTCTTTGATGTACTGGTTTAACTATATCTGCCATATCTATATTGGTTGATTATAAATTTTCTTAACCTTTTATTCTTTCTATATTAAGGTTGCTCTTTTCTTGTTTGGGCCTGTCCCTCAAATTTTTATGCACAAAATTGGTCATTTTATTAAAAAGATGAATACGTGTATTGCCACCATAAATACCATGGTTCCTATCTGGATAAATAGTCCATTCAAATTGTTTATTGGCCTGTATAAGTGCCTCTACCATTCTCATGGAGTTCTGAACATGTACATTATCGTCGCCTGACCCATGCACCAACAAATAATCACCTTTTAACAACTCAGGATAATTAAGGGGTGAATTTTCATCATAACCACTTGCGTTTTCTTGTGGTGTCTGCATATACCTTTCTGTATAAATAGTGTCATAAAAACGCCAGCTGGTCACTGGGGCCACGGCAATTCCCATTTCAAACACATCATTCCCTTTCAACAAACAATTGGTGGACATAAAACCACCATAGCTCCATCCCCAAATTCCTGTTCTGGCCTCATCTATATATGGTAACTCACTCAACTTTTTGGCAGCTGCTATCTGGTCTTCCACTTCATACTTGCCCAATTCTTTTTGAGTCATTTTTTTAAAATCACTGCCCTTTAATCCAGTTCCACGACCATCAATACAAACTATAACATACCCTTCTGATGCCAACATTTGATGCCAATAATCATTGGCGCCCATCCAACTATTGGAAACCTGTTGTGAACCTGGCCCACTGTATTGGAACATTAGCAATGGATATTCTTTTGTTTTATCAAAATCTGTTGGTTTTACCATCCACATGTTTAAATCGTTTCCGTTTATGGAAATGGTAGAGAATTCTTTTGGACTCAATTCGTACCCTTTCAATTTTTCTAAAAGAGCAGTATTGTTCTTAACGTCCTTTACTTTTTTCCCGCTTCTTGCATTGCGCAATGAAAATTCATATGGTGTAGCGGCACTTGAAAATGTATTGATAAAATAGGTGAAATCTGTACTAAAAGAGGCTGAATTACTCCCTTCCTTGGATGTTAAACGTTTTTTGCCCTTACCATTACTATTTATACTGTAAATATCTCTGTTTATAGATCCATTTTCTACAGATTGATAATAAATTTTATCCTCATCTTGATCATACCCATAGTAGTTAGTCACTTCCCAATCGCCTTTGGTAATCTGATTCATTAATTTACCATCCTCGTTATAAAGGTAAATATGGTTGTAGCCATCTTTTTCGCTGGTCCAGATAAAACTGTCATCATCTAAAAACGTAAGGTTGTCCGTAATGTCCACATAAGCATCATCCGTATCCTCCAACAAAACAGAAACACTGTTATCCTTTGCGTTTACTGAATGCAATTTTAAATGATTTTGATGTCTATTAATAGTCTGTACACTTAAATAATTGGGATTGCTCATCCATTTGATCCTGGGAATATAGTAGGGATTTCCTAAATTTATTTCAGAGGTGGTTCCAGATACAACATCATACATATGCAAACTGACCACAGCATTTTCCTCCCCTGCTTTTGGGTATTTAAAGGCATGTTGGTATTGATACAGCTCCGTCCCATAAACATCCATTGAAAAATTGGGTACATTGGTTTCATCAAAACGTAAAAAAGCAATTTTAGAGCCATTGGAGTTCCATGCAAAAGCACTTACAAAAGAAAATTCTTCTTCATACACCCAATCCGTAACCCCATTGATCACTTTTCCCGTCACACCATCTTCTGTGATTTGCTGAACAGTTCCATCACTCAAATTTTTTATAAAAATATTATTGTCCAAAACGTAAGCTACTTGCTTTCCGTTTGGAGACAAGGCTGGTTCCTGCACCTTTTCATCAGCCACTTTAACAACAGTTTTGGTTGCCATATCATAGATATAAAAAATACCTAGAGTGGAACGCCTAAAAATAGGTTCTAGTTCGGTGGTCAATATTAATTTTGCCTCATCGTCATTGAACTTATAGGAGCTGAAATAAGAAATATCACTTATATCTGCTGAAGACACAATAGTTTCTACCTTCGCCAAGGTTTTATAATCATATTTATCAATAGTACTTATTCCTGTACCTCTGTCAAAATTTAAAACGGTGTATTGCTTGCCGTTGTTCATGGAGCGTAATACGTCCATTCTTTCTGTTCTAAATGTTCCATTATAAATATCTTCAACAGATATCTGTTTCTTCTGACCATGAGAAATGGCTATAAAGCATATACTAAAAAGGAGCAGTAACGATATTTTCTTCATTCTTTTTTGATAATTGATTGTAACCTTCAAGTTTACTAATAATCTCACAATATATTAAATTTTATGATCAATTTGTAACAACTCTTTATCTCTGAATTTCTCTAATCATTCATGTCCCATAACTTAGCTGCTTTATATTTATCTTTACCATTAGAAATAAATAGCGTATGATTTCTCCCATAGAGGGATTCTCCAAACTGACCAAAGAAGAGAAAATAGATTGGATTGCCGAGCATTACACAGATAACTCGGCAACAACCAAAGATGTTCTAAAGACATATTGGAACACGGATGGCAAGCTTCAAAAATTGCATGATGAGTTTATAGAAAACACCATCACCAACTACTACCTTCCTTTTGGGGTTGCTCCTAACTTTTTGATCAACAACAAACTATATGCTATCCCCATGGTCATTGAAGAAAGCTCTGTTGTTGCTGCAGCCAGCAAGGCCGCTAAATTTTGGTTGGAACGTGGTGGGTTTAAAACCACAATTCTTGGAACAGAAAAAGTGGGACAGGTACATTTTATGTATAAGGGTGACAAAGAAAAGCTAAGCCAGTTTTTCAATGAAATTAAGCCTAAATTAATTTCTAGCACTGCCGGTCTTACCAAGAATATGGAAAAACGTGGCGGCGGAATTACCAATATAGAACTGCGAAACAAAACCACTGCACTAGAAAATTACTATCAATTGCACTGCACTTTTGAGACCATGGATGCCATGGGAGCAAATTTTATCAACTCCTGTTTGGAACAATTTGCAAAAACTCTAAAGAGCGAAGCTCAGGATTCCATACTACTTTCTAATAGTGAAATAGAAATAGTCATGAGCATTCTCTCTAACTATGTTCCCAATTGTTTGGCGAAAGCTGAAGTAAGCTGCCCTGTTGAAGAATTAAATGAAGGAGCTTCTTTTTCTTCTGACGAGTTTGCTAAAAAAATGGTCCGTGCCGTTGAAATAGCAAAAGTAGAGCCATATAGAGCTGTAACCCACAATAAAGGTATTATGAATGGTGTGGATGCTGTTGTATTGGCCACAGGGAACGATTTTAGAGCAGTTGAAGCAGGCGTCCATGCTTATGCCGGTAAAGATGGAAATTACACCAGCCTGACGCATGCACAAATTGAAAACGGCATTTTTAAATTTTGGATTGAGATTCCATTGGCACTGGGCACTGTTGGAGGCTTAACAAGCTTGCATCCATTGGTGAAGGTAGCGCTAGAAATTTTACACAAACCATCTGCTCAAGAGTTGATGCAAATTGTAGCCGTAGCTGGCTTGGCACAAAACTTTGCCGCTATCCGTTCTTTGGTAACTACAGGAATACAACAGGGACATATGAAAATGCACCTGTTGAACATGCTCAACCAAATGGGTGCCACTGAAGAAGAAAAAAGAATTTTGATTCATCTTTTTAAAGAAAATACGGTTACACATGGTGCAGTTAAAGAAGCCTTCCAAAAATTACGAAGTACGTAATGGAAAAAAGATTCTACAGTAACGGAAAATTGCTCATTACAGGTGAGTATGCAGTCTTGGATGGTGCATTGAGTTTGGCCGTGCCCACAAAATACGGGCAATCACTTACTGTAAAAGAAATTGACCAACCCCAAATTCTATGGAAGAGTTTAGATAAAAATGGTGCTATTTGGTTTGAAGAAATTTTTGAACTGAATAACTTAAAACCCATTACAACTCTAAAAGACCTAGATAAAAAAACCATAAAAGAAACATTGGTCTGTATATTGATGGAAGCCAAAAAAATGAATCCTGAGTTTCTAAAAAGCAAAACAGGTTTTGAAATCCATACCCAGCTCAATTTTCCACGAGATTGGGGCTTGGGCTCCTCATCTACATTAATCAATAATATTGCACAATGGGCTAAGGTTGATGCCTACCAACTCCTTTGGAACTCCTTTTCTGGAAGTGGTTATGATATTGCCTGCGCACAACACAATAGCCCTATTCTATATCAACTAAAAAAAGAGCTCCCAGAAGTAAAAGAAATTTCTTTTAGCCCCAACTTTAAAAACCAATTGTTCTTTATTCACCTAAATAAAAAACAAAATAGCAGAGATGCCATTACCAATTACAGAAAGCAAAATTTTGATGAGAAAACATTACTATTGAAAGTGACGCAAATCACAAAAAAAATGATTGCCGCTTCAACTCTTTCAAAATTTGAATCTTTAATGTTTCAACATGAAAAAGTACTTTCAAACATATTAAAGGTTAAACCTGTAAAAGAAAGATTGTTCAATGATTATTTTGGTGCCATTAAAAGCCTTGGTGCCTGGGGAGGTGATTTTATATTGGTCACTGGAAATAAAAAAACCCCTGAATATTTTATATCCAAGGGTTTTAATACTGTTATTTCTTATTCTGATATGGTGCTATAAACACATATCTTTTAAATTTTCACTTTCGTGAGAATATAATTATTTTCTAGTAAAAAGTAGTTCTATTGTCTTCTATATCCGATGCTTCTTTCAATGCATTATAAACTGCAAAGTTAACTTTAGTAGCATTTGAAGCTTGTAATGAACTGGCATACGTAATATAGTTCTCCAATATAGGCGCCTCTTCTTTCTTAGTTACTTTTACCATAAATACTCCTGTATCACCTTCAATTAATTGAGAAGTGGCATCTTGACCTAAAGCAAAAGCTGTTCCCACAACCATAGACTCTCTACCAGCCCCTGGAATGGTCGGCGACTTCATGGTCAACGCAGTAGCATTGGACATACTTATATTATTATCTTTTGCAAAAGCATCCATAGCCTTACCTGTATTATTTGCAATAATCTGTTGTGCTTTTCTTTCTTTACGAAGTTTTGGCAATACTGTTGCAGATGCATCTTCCACAGTCATTAAACCTTCAGCGTATTTTTCTGTTAATTGCACAATTGCATACCCATTGTTAAGGTCAAAACGTTTAATATCCCCAATACTGGTATCATTGTTATATGCCCATTGTACAATAGAGCGTTGTGTAGAAAGGCCTGGTAAATTTTCATCCATGGCCTTTATTTTATTGACCGGTCTTACTGTATACTCACCTTCTTTTGCCATTTCTGTAAATGGCTTATCAGACGATACGGATTCCATTTCAAACTTGGTAGCATCTGTAAATAACGTATTGATTGTTTCTTCTGAAGGAGATATTTCTCTAGATAAAGTTGCTATTTGAACAATATCTCGCTTATCATCAACTTTCACAATATGAAAACCAAAATCTGTTTCTACCACACCTATATGACCTACTCTATTTCCAAAAGCAAAATCATTGAATTCTGACACCATTCTACCTTCTTGAAAGTAACCCAAATCTCCTCCTTGTGTTGCAGAAGGCCCATCCGAATTCTCTCTTGCCAATTCAGTAAAAACAACATCTTTCTTTAAAGCATCTCTTAAAAGTTCTTTTGCTTTTTTCTCAGCCGCTTCTTTTGTTATTATTATTTCTGCACCTGCATTTTGCGCACCTTCATACGAAATTAAAATATGACTGGCCTTTACAGAAGCATTGGCTTTTCTATTCATCATTCTAGCAACCTTAAAAGCATCGCCTTCTCTATATGGTCCGTACACTTCTCCTATTTTAAGTGCCATGATGGAATCTGAAAATTGACCTGGTATACTTGTTTTAGCTTTAAATATAGTATCAAATTTTGTGTCTGAGTTTCTATCTAAAAAAGCAGCGACATCAGTTGTATTTCTAAAACCAATAACAGTATCATTGATTGCTGCATTATCTTCAGCAACTTCTTTATCCTTATTAAATGTATAGCTATCATCCAACAACTTTGTAATCTGATCTTTTACAGCAGTTTCATCCTCTAATGATGCCTTTTCTTCAAAAAATACATATTGTAAGTCCCTTGCACTTTCTTGCTTGTACTCCTCTTTATGGTCATTGATATAAATATCAATTTCCTTTTTGCTTATTATAATCGTACTATCTGGAATAGATGTGTAAGGGACTCTTACATATTGTATATTCACTTTATCATTGGCCAATTTATAATCTAACTCACCTTCTTTTAAGGTAGCTCCAACACCGGCTTTAACCAGATTAAAATACGTTTGCTCTTTTGCTTGTTGTATGATGGCTTTCTCATCTTGCACCCATAAGTCATATTGGGCAGGAATGTTTTCTTTCCAATCAGCAAGTACTCCTCTAAAAATATTTTCATCAAAAACTCCATCTGCATTTAAAAATTGTGGATTTTGACTATACGCAGGATTTGTTTTAACAAAGTTGATAATTTGATCTTGTTCTATATTAATTCCCAAATCATTGAATTGTTGCCCAAGAACTGCACTTCTAACTTCCTGCTCATAAACATTGTTCACAATCTGCATGGTTGAAGCACTTGCACCATATCTTCTAGATGTAGCTTCTACTTTTCTTCTGAAACCGTCTATGGAAATACCTTCTCCATTAATTTCTGCAATACTGGAACCTATTTTTCCTCCTCCTAAATTATTGCTTGTAAATATCCCAGATATTACAAAGGCAAATAATGCCATACCAATAATTAATATTAATATGGTTGTACGTTTTCTTATATTCTCTAAAATGGCCATTATTACGGAATGTTTAAATCAGTTGGCGAAAATACCATTTTCTTTTGAAAAAAGAAAGCCAAAAAAGGTAGATGTGTTCTATGATTACAGGCTATTCCTTTTCAATGATTTTTAGACTTACCAAATCAATTTTTGTATTGGACACTTCTAATATGGTAAAAAGAAAATTTCCAATTTTAATTTCTGAATCTTGTTCTGGTATTTCACCTGTTTCATTAACAATTAAACCGCCTAAGGTTTCATACTCCTCACTTTCTAACAATTCTAATTTGTAATTTTCATTTACATAATCTACCTCTATTCTTGCAGAAAATTTATAAGTGCTATTATCTATTTTCTCCTCAAGTATATCTATAGAATCGTGCTCATCTTCAATTTCTCCAAATAATTCTTCTACAATATCTTCTACAGTCAGGATTCCAGATGTACCTCCATATTCATCTAAAACTACTGCCATACTTTTTCTTTTCTTAGTCAATATATTTAATATATCACTAATCAACATCGTTTCTGGCACATACTCAATTGGCAATAAAATGCTTTTTATCGTTTTTGGCTTTTTAAAAAGTTCATAAGAATGTACATAGCCAATAATATCATCTATGGTCTCTTTAAAAACCAAAATTTTGGAATAGCCAGTTTCTGTGAAAATCTTAGCCAAATTTTTTGAGGTTTCCAATAATTCAACAGCCATGATTTCTGTTCTTGGCACCATTACCTCCCTTGCTTTTACCTCAGCAAATTCCAATGCATTTTGAAAAATCTGTATTTCGGAATCCACATCATCATCATCTTCTATCGCTTCCATTTGTTCCGTAATATAATTCCCTAATTCTAACTTGGAAAAAGATAGTTGAACTTCATCCCCTTCTGTCTTAAAGAAAATTCTAAGAATAAAATCTGATACCTTAATAATGAATTCTGATATCACAGAAAAAAGTATATAAAAAAAGTATGCTGGGACAGCCAAAACTTTTAAAAGTGTATTAGCGTATATCTGAAATAACACCTTGGGTAAAAATTCCGCCGTAAGCAGAATGATTATAGTAGAGATTATTGTCTGGGTCAATAAATTAAAATCCGTCAACATTACGTTGGCAAAGCTATTTGAGGTTGGATATAAGCTACTAAACCATTTCATTAAAAGGTCTCCCATAAAAAACCCATATACTACCAAGGCAATGTTATTGCCTATAAGCATGGTCGCAATAAATTTTGA
>CAYNLI010000041.1:17033-20734 GCA_964398035.1 uncultured Flavobacteriaceae bacterium
TGGCAATGTTTTTAAAATTATTTTTAAAATGTTTTATCATTCTTATAGGTTAGGCACTTTTATACTACCTCCTACCCAACAGCTAAATGTCACTGTTTTACCAGCCATATCATTGTTAAAAATCATTGTTTTGTCTGGAGCTTTGGCACTATAACTAGTTGCAGATTGCCTAGCTCTTCCGCTTAATGATGGGTCAACTCTGCCAGCCTTACGGGCCATTTCTGCAGCTTTCCAATAAATTGCTCTTTTTTCAAAGGCAGTTGTACCACATTGATTAGCACTACTTGCGTACAAACTTGCAATCAACAAATATGCTTTCCCGTTAGATCGATTTGCATTAATAGCTTTCTGAGCGTAATTTCTTGCTGTAGATTTACTACCTCTTCTGTATATAGTCGCAATTTTATATAGAATATCAGATTTTTTATAATTATCTGTTTCTAACTCAACCGCTTTATTAAAATCAGTAATTGCACCTCTACTATCTCCAGCTTTTATTTTTAATGCCCCACCATACATATAAGCACTAGCAGAAGGTTCTAAAGCCAATTGAGCTTCAAATAGTTTCCTAAACATGGGGTCATCTGTACAATCTTTACTAAACATTCTACCTACAGCCCTTTTCACCCAATTAACATCATTCTTCTTAGCGTCAAAACTCTTTTCATATAAAGGAATCAAGTTTTCACAATCAGCCAATGCACCTAATTTAGAATCTATGCTACCTGCAATTTTACCAAAAGATTCAGAATTAGTAGTAGCCCTTTTTAAGCTTCTTTTTTCTTTAGAAGTAAGTGTCGCTTCTTTAGGTTGCAATTTGGCAATAATGGCAATAAGTTTTTTGTTTTCAACTTCTATCTTTTCATTCACATCATCATATGCATCAAAAACAGATTGTAAATTTTTAGAACCAGCATTATGTAAGTTTACCAAACTAGAAAAGTACAAGTATAAGGCTCTTGGATTCGTGAAATTGTCCCTATCCCCTGTAAAAGCCATGTGTAACAAATCATAATACTCTGCATCAGATCCTTTTTTCTCTCCAAACAATACCATTGCTTTATCCACTGCCACACTTTCATCAGTGAACTTAGTAGGGAAATGTATAATACTATTATCATACATAGTGAACAGTTCTTTGACAGCAATATCTTTATCCGCTTCTGCTGAACCCTTAAGCTTATCCTTTAAAATTCTTTCTCCATATGTATAAATAGCTCTATGAAGAGTAGGGCAAGTTTCATAAACCATTTTCCACGGCTCATAAGCAGCATCATAATTTTTCACCTTAACATGTTCCGAAAATATGGAAAGATTGGTCATGCATTCTTGGTTCTGATCCTGAGCAATACTAACACCCATCACGCCCAAAACAGCAATCATTATTAAGTAAAGTTTCTTTTTCATCTTGTTAGTTATTTATAAGTGGGTAATGTACTAAATTTTCTTAATTTATTTTTCTTTTTAAGAACCATTTGTCATTTAAGGTCAAGCCTATGTTGACTTTAAAATAGTTCTCTTCTATCAAACTGGCATCCGTTGTACCTCTTTTCCCTATTTCAAAACCAAAATTAAGTGTTGAGAAATTTGGAATACTGGCATTACGAGCTCCCAGTGGTAATCCTAATCCAAAAGTTATGCCAAAATTATTTATCTCCTCATTATTAACCACCATTCCTGTTTTATCCATACGCACACCAGCTCTATATGTTATTCTTTTAATATAATTGGTAAATGACGTATAATCAGGTATAATATGAGCTCCAAAAGCAAAACTACTAGCATCTTGATACGCTACATTGTTAATTCCTAGAAAACCATTGGAAAAAGAACTTAATGCTTGGAAACTATATTCAGCCCCAATAAACCATTTCTTATTTTCACCATATCCTAATCCTAAAGTAGTAATGGTAGGCACTTTTAATTCTGTGTTTCTAAGGTTTTGAGCATCTAAATCAACATCTACAACTTCAATTTCCAAGCCCGTTGTAGGTGAAATTGAACCCAATAATCGGTTATTTTTAGACACCAGATTGGATTGTGTAGAAATCATTACCGATGTATAAAGTGTGTTCTTCTCTCCAACTTTAGGAGTGTAATTTGCCGCAAGATTAAAATCATATCCATTTATTTTGGATGTTCTTCTATCTATTGCTCCAAATTGCACATTTTCAACCGTTTGCACCCTTTGACTTTCTATTGTTCCAAAATTAAAATTAACAGTAGCTCCTAAACTTAAATTTTTAGCCACTTCATATCCAAGCGACATATACACTTTATTTAACCCTCCTTCTCCAGAAAAAATATTAGTGACCTCATTTTGACTTCCACTTCTTGAAACCAATTGATATCCAACAGAAGAATATGGCATTAGACCAAACCCAATAGCTCCTTTTTCACTTATAGGCAATCCTATAGATAAATAATCTATATTGGTCACGGATGTATTCTGCTTTTCTGTAGCGCTCTTTAAACCAATTTCTTTATGCGATAATCCAATTGAGTAGGTGGTCAATCTTAAATTTGAATATGCTGCAGGATTTTTTAAATTAATATGAATACTATCAGCATACATACCTAACCCGCCCATCATTTGGTTCTCTACTGTATTAACGGTTCTTAAATCTCCAATACCAAAGTATGAATACGGGGAAATGGTGCCATTTTGTGCATGCATACCATACGTTGCACAGCAGAACAATGCAATTAGAACTTTTTTTATCATCTAGTGTTTGTTGTACTCTAATAAATAATTTAATCCCTCTAAGAGAAATTTAGAATTAGCAAATATGGTATTTTTTAGGCGTTTTGCCAAGAATTGGGCATCCCCGCCTGTTAAAATAACTGTTAAATCTTCAAATCGAGATACATATTGATTGATAACACCATCAATTTCATTACAAATTCCGTTTACAACACCACTGTGCATACTGGTTTCAGTAGAGTTTCCAATAAAATCAATACTATCTTTAGTTTCTAAAAGAGGAAGCCCAGATGTATGCTCGTGCATAGCCCTATATCGCATGGTAATACCAGGCGATATGGCTCCTCCCAGATACTCGCCTAAATCGGTAACCATATCGTAAGTTACACAAGTACCAGCATCTATAACCAATGTACTTCCCTTTGGGTTGTAATAGAATGCAGATGTTGTCAATGCTATTCTATCTACTCCCAATGTTTTTGGTGTGGCATATGAATTTTTAAATGGAACCTTAGAAGTATCGTCCAATACATACAGATTACTGAACAAAGAAATAACCGCCATATCCTTTTTGCTTAAAAAGCCTACAGAAGATACAATGGTATTTGATATTTCAGGAAAACCATCAAAAATCTCTTTTATATTTTTTGAAAAATCATTAAGCTCAATTTTCTCATAAAAAATGAGGGTTCCACTATCAAAAATAGCAGTCTTAACGATTGTATTTCCACAGTCTATAACTAGGTTCATCTTGCAAAGATCAAAAAACCAAGAAAAACATCCACCTTTTTTTCGATTTTTGTTTGTATATATTAAATTTGAAATTATATTTGCACCCGCTTAATGGCATGGTGCCTTAGCTCAGTTGGTAGAGCAATGGACTGAAAATCCATGTGTCCCTGGTTCGATTCCTGGAGGCACCACAATAATCCCGATTCTTTATGAATTGGGATTTTTTGTTTTCTTTATTCAATAAATGTAATATTACGCCCTTTAC
>CAYNLI010000042.1:0-20492 GCA_964398035.1 uncultured Flavobacteriaceae bacterium
ATCAAAAGATTACCGATTTAACTTTGTTTTTTTTCACTTGGTAAAATAAAAGTTTTTATAAGAAAAAGGCTTACCGATAATGGTAAGCCTTTTTCTTATTTAATGAATGTTCTATTTACTGTTGGGCAATTTCTAGATTGATGGTAACCTCTACATCATCACCAAGAGCAGTATTGTCACCGCCTACCCCAAAATCCTTACGGGCTATAGTTCCTGTCAATTTTATTCCAGCTTTTAATTTTTTATTGCGCTGATCGGTAATGATTCCGTTTAATTTACCTTTTAGTTGAATAGGTTTTGTATTTCCCCTAATGGTGAAGTCCCCCATCAAGTGTAAAAGTATTGTCTCCTGTTTTTTTATAAGAGTTACTTTTAAATGTCATGGCTGGATGTGCTTCAACAGCAAAAAATCATCGGATTTTAAATGCCCGTCCCTGCGTTCATTATTGGTATTAATGCTTGTAGTTTCAATTGCGACTGTAAATGCTGGAGCACTAAAGTCATCATTGGCAACGGCCTCAATATCAAACTTGCCAAAATTTCCGGTTACTTCAGAAATTACAAGATGGGATATGGTAAAATTGACATTAGAGTGGGCGTTATCCGATTTCCAAGTAGATTATGCCATTAAAGTGGAGCAACCTGATCAAGAATAAAAAAATAGATTTTTTCATAGTCTATAGTATTTGTTGTTACAGTTTCATAAATATTAATGAAATATTTCACGCAAATAATATAAGAAACCAAAAAACATAAAAGGTTTAAAACAAGTTTAAGTCTTTAAAACTATTTATAAACCAGCAGTTTATGTAAAAAATTGAAAAATACTTATTTTGAAATTTGAAAAGTAAAAGGTCAAGGGTTTAACTTAAGTATGCTTCATGGCCCCATAAGGAAAGTGATGGTTTTTATTCTTCGTAGAAAATTAAATCTTGTTCTTCCATTATCGTTATAACCAAGTCAATGTAATCTTTTATGGCCTTGTTGATTTTTTCGGGGTTTTCTATTTCAACGATACCTCTCCAAATAAGGTCTCTTTCTTTATCAGCACAGATACAATAAAGAGAGGTTTCTACATTGTAGATAGTATTGTTATCGTAATATTCATCATCATAATAAATATCCTGATGCTCTAAATAATCATCTTTAAAAGTGCCATAAAGTTGATTAATTTCTGATATTTTATTTGAAAAAGTCTGTTTGCTTGTAGAGCCCACTACTTTTGTGAATAGAATAGCATCAAAATCTTTATCCAATAATTGTTGTTCTACATCAGAAAGCTCTTCTTCTGATCTAGATGAATTAACAAACTCAACATCAAACAGGTCAACACTTCTAAAAGCTTCAACATCTCTTTTGGTAAATTCGTTTTTCATTTTTGTTTCAAAATCCAATCTTACCTTTTCATTTTGGGCCATACCTACAATTAAAACCTTGTTGGCATGGAACAAAACAATATCTGGATTTTTCCAATTACTAATCAATTGTGTGCTAGCACAACTGGTCAATAACAATCCTAAAAAAAATAGTGCTTTTTTCATCTGCTATATTATTTTAGAAGCAGTCAATTAAATTATGAATGGTTGCCCAGTACTTTGAAGTACAGAAAACCAGAATTCACCTTCTAAATCAACTTTTTTTCTTTTTTTGGTAACCTCTGTCATAGGTAGGTATACATACTTGTTATTGACCATGCCCACAACAAACTTTGTTTTCCCGGCCATTGCCCCATGTACGGCATGGTATGCTAATTTACTACAAAAAACACTGTCACTGGGATTTGCAGCAGCGCTCCTAACAATATAACTTGGGTCTATGTACTTAATGGTAACAGGGATATCCGTAAAATATTCTTTTATTTTTCCCTGTAAAAAAGCACCAATATCTTGATGTTGAATGTTGCCAGAAGCATCTTTTACTTCTTCTTGTTTTTTAAAAAGATGCTGCCCAGCTCCTTCGGCAACCAAGATTACGGCATGATGCTTGGTCACTAAACGCTTTTTTAAAACTTCCATAAAACCATTTTTCCCATAGAGCTCAAAATTCATTTCTGGAATTAGGACAAAATTTACCACGGGCATTGCCAGCGCGGCAGATGCAGCAATAAACCCACTGTCTCGGCCCATTAATTTAACAATGGATATTCCGTTGTAAGCTCCAGTGGCTTCATTATGGGCATCCCTAAGAATAGGACTTGCAATATCAAAAGCAGTTTCAAAACCGAAGGATTTATCAATAACATCAATGTCATTATCTATAGTTTTAGGAACACCTACCACACTGATATTCAATTTTCTTGCTTTAATTTCATCTGCAATAGCGGCAGCCCCTTTCAAGGTTCCATCCCCACCAATGGTAAACAACATATCAATATTATTATTTTGGAGTGTATCTACCATTGTTGAAACACTATGGCCACCACGTGAAGACCCTAAAATTGTTCCACCAAATTCGTGAATATCTTTGACTTTTTCTGGAGATAAGGGGATAAAATCATGACCCATTTCTGGATCAAGCCCTTCATAACCATAAGGAATGCCAATAATGTTTTTTACACCATAAAAATAGTGCAGTGCCATCACTATTCCCCTTATAACATTGTTAATCCCGGGGCAAAGTCCTCCACAGGTAACTATGGCAGCCGTTGAGCTTTCTGGTTTAAAAAAAATATGTTCCCTAGGACCTGCTTTTTCAACACACAAAGGCTCTTCATTTGTATCAAGACAGTGCTTGTACCTTTCAAAAGAAAGGTCAATAATCAACTTGTTGTTTTCATTTATAAAGTGAAAAATTTTATCCCCTTTAACATTGCTCAACTCTAATGGAGACTTTATAGATGGAGAACCTATAGCATCAATTTTAAATGGGTTTTTTTTGTCCACGTTTTTTAGGTTTAGTGTATTGTTTTTTGTTTCACTTCAATATCCTTGCGTACTATTTTAAATATAGTCAAAAATTTGAAGGCTTAAGGAGTTGAATAATAAGTTTTAACCAAATTTATTGATTAAAAATGTCCATCTAAATCATGGTGTGAATCAATTAATGGACCACCAGCTAAGATTTCTTCTGATGCATGACTAGCGAACTTATCAAAATTGATATGGAACGAATGTGCCAATTGAATAGTTTTACTGATATATGCTCCTTTTTGCAACCAAGTATTCATGGGGTCCAACATTTCAGTAGGGACTCCCGGACAATATTTTGGCATAAACAATCCAAAAATAGGGTGAGCATCAAATTCTACGTTATCTAACTCCCCTTCTAAAATAGCAGAAATCATTGCTCTAGTATATTTTAGTTTTATTCTAGAACCAACGCCATAAGGACCGCCGCTCCACCCAGTATTGATCAACCAAACGTTAACGCCTGCCTTTGTCATTTTTTTACTTAGCATTTCTGCATAGACTGTTGGGTGCAATGGCATAAAAGGCTCTCCAAAACAAGCGGAGAACGATGGTACAGGTTCGGTTATTCCGGCTTCTGTCCCAGCTACTTTTGCTGTATAACCAGAAATAAAATGATATGCAGCTTGCCCAGGGGTTAATTTAGAAACTGGAGGTAAAACACCAAATGCATCACAGGTCAGGAAAAAGATGTTTTTAGGATTTTTGGCAAATGAAGGTTCTTGAATGTTTTCAATATGCTCAATAGGATAACTTACCCTTGTGTTTTGTGTAATAGAGCTGTCAAAATAATCAACTTCCTTAGTTCCCTCCTTAAAAACAATATTTTCTAAAAGAGCACCTGGCTTAATTGCTTGATAAATGTCTGGTTCTTTTTCTTCTGATAAATCAATTACTTTAGCATAACAACCTCCTTCAAAATTAAAAATAGTGTTATCAGCGGTCCAACCATGTTCATCATCTCCAATTAATTTTCTATTTGGATCTGCGGATAAAGTTGTTTTTCCAGTACCAGATAATCCAAAGAAAATGGCGGTATCTCCCTCTTCACCTACATTTGCAGAGCAATGCATGGGCAATACATTTTTATCTGTTGGTAAAATAAGGTTCAATGCAGAGAAAACACCTTTTTTAATTTCTCCTGTATAAGCAGATCCACCAATAAGAGCTATTTTTTTGGTGAAGTTTAGGATAGAAAAATTAGCACTTAAAATACCATATTCTTTAGGGTTTTGTTCTAAATAACCAGGAGCACAAACTACCAACCATTCTTCCTCAAAGTTTTCAAGAGCTTCATCTGGGAGTCTTAAAAACATGTTTTTCACAAAATAATTGGACCAAGGATATTCTGTAATGGTTCTAACATTCATTTTATATTTTGGATCTGCGCAAACGGCCGCATCTCTCACGTACAATTCTTTTTCTGACAAGTAATCTATTACTTTATCATATAACGAATCAAAATTTTCAGGAGATATAGGTTTGTTTATTCTACCCCACCATACTTTGTCCGCAGTATAATCATCTTTTACCAAAAAACGATCCTTTGGGGAACGACCAGTGAACTTTCCAGTATTAACGCATAGTGTGCCATTTTCTGTTTCAGTGCCCATACCTTGTTCGACAATCAATTTTTGAAGTTTCTCAGCATCCATGTTCCAATGGGCTTTTACATTTTTAAGCCCATACTTGGTTAGATTTACATTTTTAGATTCTTTTACTACTTTTTCCATAATTGTACTTTGTTAAAAATATTATTCTTTTTAATTAAAATAACCAATCCATAGAGTAAATAGCACTAAGGATTTTTTACTAACATACTAATTGGTAATCGTTTGGGTAATGATAATTATATATTGATTGGAGGCAAAAATTAATTAATGGCTAAAATGGGAACCAAACTGCGTAAGGCCAGTTCTTTTGTAAGAAGCCCCTCAGAAGGAGCACTCTTTTGTGTGTGGTTCCGTGGTAGGATGGCAATCATATCAATATTATGATTGTCCACATAGGAAAAGACCCCTTCCACTATATCTGTATTCTCTATAAAGGTGTGCTCCGCATAAAATTTTTCCAAATAATACATAAGAGCATTTTCATTTTTCTCATCTGCTTTAGAATACCCATATGTGCCCGGTGAATTTTGAATTGTAAGCACATGTACTTTTGCGTTGAATCTTTTTGAAACCTCCAATAACGTTCCTAACACAGATGTATCGTCAATTTCATTTATTCCCAGAATTAGACTAATATTTTTTATGGTACACGCATCCACATTTTTGGGAACTACAATCACTGGGCAGTCTACGGCCAAAACAAGTTTGGATGTGTTAGTGGCACCAACATTATCCGTGGAGCCAGAGGTACCCATGAAAATCATATCTGCCTTTTTGCCTTTCTGAACTTTTATAATAGTATCAATTAAAGAATTGGAACCTAAAACCCACTCAATGGGGACTTTTAGATTACGAGTGTATTTTTCTCTTAACACGTTAAAAGCTTCTTCTTTTGTTATGCTTTGCTCATTAGTTATATACACTAATATTATTTTTATATCACTGTCTCCAATATAATCAACAGTGTAGTTCAAAGCTCGTTTGGCGCTTTCTGAAAAATCAAAAGGGACTAGTATGGTAGAGACATTGTTCATAGTTTATGTGGTTATAAGGATTGTAGTTAATCCTATTCAAAAGTATTGCCGAATTTCAAAGTATAATATGACGGATATCAGGTTCTCTTTTCAGAAAGATTACTATATTATCTACATAGTTATTAAAAGAGCATTTTATTTTTTAAATCTACTCTTTTGATTAAAAAGAACGATGTGAATACTTATTATACATCAATGTAATATTGATAAACAGTAGATACTATGTTTGGATTAATCTAGACTTGAAAACTATAAATTCACTGATGTTGGTAAGGTCTATGGCACCTACAAGTTTTGTGTTTTCCAGAACTGGAAAAAAACCTTTTCTTTCTTGGCTGAAGAGACTGAAAATTTTATTGATTTCCTCAGATGACTCAACTGTTTTAAAGGAGCGTTGTGCAACATCTTTTACCAACATAGAGGGCTTTCCCGAATGTTCAATAATATCCTTATTGAGCAATACCCCTACAATTTTGTCATTTTCAACTACTACAAAATCTTTTTCAGTAGTGTCCAAAACAATATCTACGACTTCTTTCATAGTATTATCTGGCTTTAACAAGCTAATTTTAGTCAACATTGCATCCCGTATTTTATATCCTTTTAGTAATGCATTTTGCCTTACCATTTGATATTCGCTTTGTGCACCAATAAAAATGAAGAGTGCAATTAAAATTAAAAATGGATTGAATAAAAATCCCAAAATAAAGAAGAAGATAGATAAAAACTGACCCAGCTTTGCCGCAATGGAAGTAGCTTTTACCCTATCCATTTTAAATGACAACAATGCTCTTAACACTCTGCCACCGTCCATTGGAAAAGCAGGAATTAAATTGAACAACACAAGCATTATATTGGCTATTAGAAGGTAAAATAGGAAGACCTCTGTGGTAGATGCACTTAAAAGTGTTTCTAAACTTGATGCGTCCATACTAAAGTAAGTTCTAAAAGGAACCACCAATGATAATAGAAGTACAATAATTACATTAACAGCAGGCCCTGCGAGTGCCACAAGCAACTCCTGATTCGGTTTTTCTGGCATTTTTTCTAATGAGGCTACTCCTCCAATGGGTAGAAGAGTTATTTTCTGTGTTCGTATTTTAAATTTCTTTGCAGTAAGTGCGTGACCAAGTTCATGAAGGACAACGCACAGAAAGAGAACAAGAACAAGAGAAATATTTGTCATGATGCTATTTAAGGTTCCACCACGTTGAAAGTCAAGATAAGCAACCCATATTAGTAGTAGGGAAAATGTCCAATGTACCTCAATGCTTATTCCTGAGACTCGACCTAATTTTAATACTCCTTTCATGTGAAATTATTTATTGTGAAAGTATTCAAGGCATGGGTTTTTGAAAATGATAAATATCATGTACCCTCCAAAATATGCATGCTATTTTTGAGTATATTAGAACAAAACAGTTGCTTATGGAATTGGATTTGTTCACTGGTCGGTATTGAGATAATCTATAAAAAGAAACGAACTTAATAAATATACAAGATGGAATACTATTATAAGAATACATTGCACAATTTGACTTTTAACGAAGCAATAGAGGAAGTTACAAAGGCATTAAAAAAGGAAGGGTTTGGTGTGCTCACACAAATTGATATTAAGGCTACACTTAAAAAGAAATTAGATGTGGAATTTTATAATTATATGATTCTTGGGGCATGTAACCCATCCTTTGCGTACAAGGCCCTTCTTGCAGAAGACAAAATAGGAACCATGTTGCCATGTAACGTTATTGTTCAAGAAAGAGAAAAAGGAGTTATTGAAGTGTCCGCTGTCAACCCGATTGCATCCATGCAGGCAATCAAGAATCCATCCCTTATGGATATATCAGGAGAAGTAAGCGATACACTTAAAAGAGTTGTTGACAACTTGTAAATTTATAATATGTAAGAGTTCAATTTTTCTAGTTCAAGAAGTCTAAAATTGAAAAAAATACGGTTTAAAAATGATATTGGTCATATTTTAAACCTAATTTGTTAATTAAATTTGGTTAAATTAAAAACAGATATTATGACGGTCAACATTCAGTATGTACACATTCCAACAAGTGAATCATTAAGTGATATTATAACTCTTAAACTTGAAAAGTTAGAAAAAAAATATAGTTGGATCATTAGGACGGATGTGTTTTTAAAATTGGAAAAAAATCCAACTGGCAAGGGCAAAATTTGTGAAATGGAAGTTAGTGGCCCTGGACCAAGAATTTTTGCCAAATCTGATGAGGATGGTTTTGAGAAAGCTGTAGTTGCCACCATAAGTGATTTGGATAAACAATTAGAAAAACGAAAAAGAATACTTCAACGGCATTGATAATGAAGAGAATACTGGTGCCTACAGATTTTTCAGAGCATTCTGAATTTGCCTTGGAGGTAGCATGTTGTATTGCCAAGGATAAGGGTTCTCACATTGTTTTAATACATATGATGGGACTGTCCGAGACTGTATATGCCAAGAGTGAGGCGCAGGAATATGAAGAGGCCATGTATTATATGAAATTGGCAAGAAAGCGTTTCAAAAAGGTGGTGGACAAGCCTTATGCCAAAGGAATTAAAATCACGGAAACAGTACAGAACTATAAAATTTTCAGTGAAATAAACACTGTTGCCAAAGAACAAAATATAGACTTAATAGTTATGGGCTCTCATGGCACAAAAGGATTAAATGAGGTTTTTGTTGGCTCCAATACAGAAAAGGTGGTAAGAACCTCAGAAGTTCCAGTTTTGGTAATCAAATCTCCTAATCCAAATTTTAAAATCAACAAAATGGTCTTTGCGTGCGATTTAAAAAAAGAAAGTTTAAAGCCTTTTATAAATACCAGCAATTTGGCCAAATTGTTTTCAGCTCAAATCCAATATTTATATATCAATACCCCCGGAGAGCATTTTTTAAGCACCCATGAAATACAAGTAAAAGCATTCGAATTCATGAATAATGCCAAGGTGGACCAAAATATAATTATTTATGATGACCATACTGTAGAGAGGGGTATTTTAAATTATTGTGAAGCCCAAAAAGTGGACGTAATTGCCATACCAACCCATGGAAGAAAAGGTCTTTCGCATTTCTTTTTGGGAAGTCTTGGAGAAGATTTGGCCAATCACTCTAAATTACCCCTTTTGACTTTTAAAATATAGATTTACACCTAATCAAAAACAATTTCTATTTGGAACGCTGCGTCTATACCGTATTCATCTTATATCTCATCAACATCCAACCATTTTTCCCGTACCAAACTCTTTAATTTATCTATTTCTTTAGTATGTATGCTTTTCTCGGCAATGGCAATTGCATAAAACATTTTGTCTATATTTTGGTACAATTTGTTCCCTATTTGTTTTGAATTGGGTAGTTTCATGAAATTTGTTTTCTTTAAAATAAGAGCAATTATAATATGAAACATGATTTTAGTCAGTTAATACTTTTTAACTTTGAGATATGAAGGTTTTTGAAAAAAACAGCAATGTTTTTAAGTTGCTTTCTGAAGCTATTTCAGAAGGGATTATTGTGGTCAACGACAAACAGATTATTGTAGCTTCCAATGGATCTGCCAATGAAATGTTTGGTTATGCAGAAGGCGACCTTATTGGGGAATCTTTGGATATTTTAATACCATCTAAATATCACGCTGCCCATGATGCCCATTTTAAGGGTTTTATGAAAGGTAGTGATAAACGTCATATGGGTGGGGATATAAATCTTTATGGAATAAGAAAGAATAAAGAACAGTTCCATGTAGAAGTTGGCCTTAACCCGTTTGAGCTTTTTGGTAATACCTATGTTATGGCACTTGTTATAGATATTACGGAAAGAAAAGAATATGAATCACAAATAAAACAACTCAATGCTGAACTTGAAAATAAAATAAAGGTCAGGACCAAGGAACTGGAAAGAACGGTCATTGATTTAAGGGAAGAGGTAAGTTTAAGAGTAGGAGCAGAGAAAAAGGCAAAAAAAGCATTGCAAAAAGAAAAAGAACTAAGTGATTTAAAAACTAAATTTCTTTCTTTGGTATCACATGAATTTAAAACTCCATTGAGTAGTATATTAACCTCAACAGCCTTGCTTTCCAAATACACACAGACCGAGCAGCAGGAAAAGCGAAACAAGCATATTGCCACAATTAAAAGTAAAGTAAAATATTTGGATAATATTTTGAATGATTTTTTGTCCGTGGAACGTTTGGAGTCTGGAAAAGTAAATTATAAAATAACAACATTTCCATTGAGCAAGTTAGTGAATGAGGTAATCTATAATGCCAATATGTTATTAAAAACAGGGCAACAAATATTATACCCATCCAATATTGATGAAATAACGATTGAGTTTGACGAGAAAATTTTAGAATTGATCTTGTCCAATCTTATCCATAATGCCATAAAATATTCGCCAGAAGATTCAATTATTGACATACAAGTGAACAAAGACAAAGAACACATAAAAATCAATATATTGGACAAAGGAATGGGGATTCCACAAAAAGAGCAAAAATTTGTTTTTGATCGTTATTTTAGAGCAACAAATGCATTGCTCACCCAAGGAACAGGAATAGGATTAAATATTGTTAAGGGGCATTTAGAGAATTTGGGAGGTGATATCACTTTTAAAAGTACAGAAGGAGAAGGGACAGAATTTATTATAGGGATACCGTTAAAAAAGAGTAAATGACATCAATGAAAAAAATCTTGCTAATAGAGGACGATGTTTCTTTAAGGGAGAATACTTCAGAATTACTGGAACTTTCTGGTTATGAAGTAATCACTGCCTCTAATGGTAAGCTGGGAGTGGATGTTGCCAAGCAACAGATGCCCCATATTATTGTATGTGACATTATGATGCCAGAAATGGATGGTTATGGTGTGCTTAAAGAGTTGTCATCGTGTGAGGGCACAAAACATATCCCATTTATTTTTCTTTCAGCCAAGACAGAATACAAAGAGATTAGAAAAGGGATGGATTTGGGTGCAGATGACTATTTGACTAAACCATTTGAAGAAGAAGAGTTGATGAGTGCCATAGAGAGCAGGTTGGCTAAAGCACAGCTTATTGCTCATATGATGGATGATAATAAGCCATCAACACCAGAAGAACAAATACGTACACTAAGTGAGTTAAAGAGTTTTTTTGATGATACAGGTGAAATATCCATAATCAATAAAGATGAGGTCATATACAATCAAGGAGATCATTCCAACAAAATTTACTTAATATTAAAAGGAGCTGTAAAATGCCATAAGATGGATGAGGATGGTAAAGAATTAATAACCTCATTATATTCTGATGATGATTTTTTGGGCTTCACCTCTTTTTTTGAAAACATACCCTATCAAGAATCAGCAACGGCTGTTGAAAGTGTAAAGCTTGCTGGAATTTCAAAAGATGCATTAAAGTCAATTTTGGAAAAAAACCATACTATTTCTATACAACTCATGGAGCTTTTATCTGAAAATATATCAGACATAAAGGAACAGTTGTTACATATGGCCTATAGTTCTGTTAGAAGAAAAACGGCACAAACTCTGTTACAATTTGCAGAAATATTAAATAAAAAATCCAATGAGGCCATTAAGATTTCTAGAAGTGATTTGGCAAGCGTTGCAGGAATAGCAACGGAAAGCCTCATAAGAACACTTTCTAGTTTTAAAAAGGAAGGTCTTATTTCTATAGAAGATAGAAACATCAAGATTTTGGAACTTCAATCCCTTAAACATATTGTGTAGACTGCATAAATAGCAAGAATCATTTCTCTTTTAATCATGATATATATCATTTTTTAAGACTACCTGAGAATATAAATTTGTGCAGATAGTTTATTACAATGAAAAATATTTTAATTCCTACAGATTTTTCTAATAATGCTTGGAATGCGTTAAAGTATGCCCAACAGCTTTTTAAAAATGAAAATTGTAATTTCTATCTCTTGCATATAAGTGATTATTTAGATATTTCTGAGGTGTCTATTCACCCAGAAAACAGGGCGAATATTATAGTACAACAAACGGTACTCATAAAAAAGCAATTGAATGATCTTCTAAAATTGGTCAAGACTTCATCTATAAATAAAAAACACAATTATCATGTTTTACATGACCATGATTTTTTTATTGAGTCTATTAAAAAGCATCTATTAGAGAAAAAAATAAGTTTAATAGTAATGGGAACCAAAGGAGCTTCAGGCTTAAGAAAAAACATAATAGGAAGCAATGCGGGCGATGTCATTACAAAAGTACAGTGCAATGCCCTTATTATTCCAAAAGGGGTAGGTTTTAGCAAGCCAGAAGAAGTGGCTTTCCCAACTGACTATAATATTTTTTATTCCCATAATATTTTAGATGCCATATCAGAAATTTTGCTTCTAAACAATGGAAATATCAGGGTTATGAATGTATCCAAAACGAAAAGTGATTTAACCCAATCCCAAGAAGAGAACAAAGAATATTTATCTGATTTTCTAAATGAAAGGTTTCCAAAAAAAAACAGCTTTCATACCATTACCAATAAGAAAGTTACTTCCGCTATACAGTGTTTTGTGGAGAGCAGGGAAGTAGATATGATTATTATGGTGGCTAAAGATCTAAATCTTCTCCAACAAGTATTGTTTGATTCTCTGGTTGAAAAAGTTAGCTTCCATACCACGGTTCCATTTTTTGTGGTACACGAATAGCGCCTTATATTTTCAATGTAACGAACTGATAATTATCATAGGCAAAATAAGTCCTTAGCTATATTTTTGAGAAAAGAACATAGTGTATGAGAACCATATTGATTCCTACTGATTTTTCTGAAAATGCAATGCAGGCCATAGAGTATGCTTTACAGCTCTATAAATGTGAAAATGCAAATTTTTATTTTTTGCATGCTTATGCAGATGAGGTTTATGGCCCCTTTAAAAATACCAATGGTAAATCATTGGAGAAACAAAAAGAGAAAACCCGTCAAGAGTCTGACAAACGCATGAAAGCTCTTTTGACAAAAATCACTGACCCTGTATCCAACCCAAAACATCAATATAATATAGTATTATCATTTGAACCACTTGTTGATGCAATAAATGATGTTGTCAATGAAATCAACATAGATTTGGTAATCATGGGAACCAAAGGGCAGACCGCTGATAAAAAAATCACTTTTGGCAGCCATACGGTACAAGTATTTAAATATGTACAATGCCCTGTGTTGGCAATCCCCCAAGATTTTGAATACAAACATCCAAAAAAGATTCTCTTTCCAACAGATTTTATGTTGCCTTATAAAAGAAGAGAGTTAAAGCTTTTAAATAATCTGGCCTGTGAATATAAATCAGAGATACATTGCCTTCATTTTTCTGATTTCGACTTTTTAAGCCATAGGCAGGAGGACAACAAGCTTTTTTTAAAAAGGTCTTTATCCAACTCTAGCCTTTACTTTGAGAGAACAGAGGTAAAAAATAAGGCCAATGCCATTCTGAAACATATTGCTGAAAAAAACATTGATATGTTGGTAATGGTAAATTCCAGACATTCTTTTGTTGAGGATATGCTGTACCGATCAACAGTAGATGAGATAGGCCTTACTGTGAAAATTCCTTTTTTGGTGATGCAAAACCTGCCTAGATAAATCTAAAATTAAATAAGAAAAAATGAAATATATTTTATTGCCCACTGATTTCTCCAAAAATGCATGGAATGCCATTTTTACTGCACTAAAACTATATGCAAATGTTCCTTGTGCGTTTTATGTATTGAACACTTATGAACCGCAGGTAAAAAATATTTTGGGAAATAAGAGTTCTACCAGAGCGGGTATGGTCTATGAATCAATGCGCCAAGAATCACAAAAGGGGTTGGCTCAGGTTTTGAGTTATATGAAGAAACACCACTCCAACCCCAATCATTCTTTTGAAGTGATATCTAGACAGAATGATTTAACAAATACAATAGATGATTTGGTAAAGGAAAAAGATTTGGATATGATAGTCATGGGCACTAAAGGCGCTACTGGGACAAAAAAGATTTTTATGGGGAGCAATACTGTAAAAGTCATAAAAGCTATACGTAACTGTGCTGTAATAGCTGTACCTGGCTCTTTTAACTTTCAAACTCTTAAAACAATTGTATTCCCTACTGAGTATGCGCACTTTTTTCCAAAAAATGGATTTTCAGCAATGATCGAACTGATTAAGTTGTGGCAGTCCAAAGTTTTAATTTTTCATGTGGCCCAAGAGTTTAGCCTCAGTGAAGACCAACAGGTCAATAAAAAAATATTAAAGGAACGTTTAAAGGAGCTGGATTATTCTTTTCATAAAGTGGCCATAAAATCCACAGTGGCCAAAGCAGTATCCAATTACTGTCAAGAAAATAATGCGGATATGGTGGTGTTGATCCATTATAGACACACGTTCATGGAAAAATTAACCCAAGAGCCCGTAATTTCAAAAGTGGGATTTAACACCAAAACCCCATTATTGGTTTTGCCTGAAATGAATTAAAAGCACAACATTATGAAACGAATCTTACTGCCAACAGATTTTTCTGAAAATGCATGGAACGCAATCCAATATGCCATCAGTTTTTTTAAAAATGAAGAATGTATATTTTATATTCTAAATGCATATCAGGCAGGGGCATCCAGTTTAGTGGGCAGGATGAACAAGGAACGTGATACTAGATTATTTAGAGCCATAAAAGATGAGGCTTTATATGAGCTTTCAGGAGTTTTAAATAAAATTAAATCAAAAAACAATGTTGAAAGACATCAGTTTAAAACGGTGTCCATTGCAGATTCTTTGCTCAATGCCATAGGCAGGACCGTTATAGATGTAAATATTGATTATATTTTTATGGGGACTAAAGGTGCAACTGGTTTAAAGGAAGTGTTTTTGGGCAGCAATACCATGAAAGTTATAAAAGAGATTGATTTTTGTCCGTTAATAGCTGTTCCAGAAGGCTATACGTTCAACAAAATTGATAAAATTATTTTCACAACAGGGTATGAGCACTTATATGAGGAATATGAGTTGTTGCCAATGATAAATATTGCAAAAATTTGGGATTCCAAGATTATGGTGACCCATATAAAAATCAATGAAGAGCTCAGTGCACAACAAAAAAAATCAAAAGAAGTGTTGGCGAAAAGATTAAAAGGAACAGCACATGAAATGGTTGAGGTTACAGATTCAACAGATATCATTGGAGCCATAAATAAAATGGTCGCTAAAAATGAAAATATAGGAATGGTTGCCATCTTGGAGTACTGGCATGGTTTTATGGAAAAAATAACACATGAGAATATTGTAAAGAAAATGGCCTTCCATACCAAAGTTCCGTTATTGGTAGCGCATTTAGTTGATTGAAACTTTAAATGAGGGATTCTTCTTTTTCAAGAAAAGAGGAGTTATTTGTCCATAATCGGCATATTGGGAATCCAATGTTTTTCAATTCTCGTTTTACCTTTTCAAGAGCAATATTGGTTCCATACAAAAAAGTGATCGTATTGTCATTCTCATCCAAATCAATGATCCTAATATCCAATATTCTGTTCAAATTTCTTAAAATAATTTTTTTACAATCGGAAGAAGTAAAATTTTTAAGCTTGGCACGTGTTCTCATAAAATATGTTTTATTTAAAAATACAGCCAATATCTAGTTATTGAAATGATATATATCAGTTTTAAGTTCACCTTTCTTTATTCTCTTTGTGCAAGATTTATTTTGAGAAATAAAAAATGAAAGCAGAGCAGGAATTTGTACTTGGGATAGATATTGGAGGCACATTTACCAAACTTGGACTAATAGATGGGAGCGGAAGTATTTTGGACAGTCGTAGTTTTGGTACGCAGGCCAAATTGCCATTCCCGTTATTTTTAAGAAAACTGGAAAAAGAAATCAGCCACCTTAAATCCAAGCTAAAAAACGGTCAACAAATATTGGCAGTAGGTGTCGGTGCTCCCAATGCCAATTTTAACACGGGGCAAATGGAATATCCCCCAAATTTTAAATGGGGTGATTTTGTGCCGATTGCAAGTAGTATCAAACAAATTCTGGAGGTGCCTTTGAGCATTACAAATGATGCCAACGCAGCAGCATTGGGAGAATTACAATTTGGTATGGCAAAAGGGATGAAGGATTTTGTGGTACTTACCTTGGGTACAGGTTTGGGAAGCGGCATTGTTAGTCATGGAACATTGATTACCGGTGCAAATGGCATGGCCGGGGAGTTGGGCCATGTAAATGTTTTCACAAATGGAAGACAATGCAATTGTGGGTTAAAGGGGTGCCTGGAAACCTATGTCTCTGTAACGGGCATTAAGCGAACTGTTTTTGAACTTATTGCAGAAATGAACATAGATTCATTGTTGAAAAAGAAAAGTTTTGAAGAGTTGACAGGAAAAGAAGTTTCAGAAGCGGCCCATATGGGAGATATCATTGCCCTTGAAGCTTTTGAATTTACAGGAAAAATATTAGGAAGTAAAATGGCGGATACCGCAGCTCATTTAGACCCAGAGGCTTTTATCCTTAGCGGGGGGTTGAGCCAGGCAGGAGATATTCTTTTGAACCCCATTGTTAAAAGCATGGAAGAGAACCTTTTTAAAGCGTATAAAAACAAGATAAAAGTATTTATTTCCAGTTCTCCAAGTTCACATGCCATATTGGGGCCAGCGGCACTTGCCTGGCAGAAAATAGGTATTGACCAATAATTATCCCTCTTCTTTTTTATACTTTCAAAGTATGGTGAGGTAATACCAAAGAGCTTGTTTTTTGTATGTAACCCACTAAAAAGGCTGTTCATCAACTGATATATATCATGGTATGCATCCCCCTTAAATGCTAGCTTTGGTATAAGATAGTTTTTAAAAAAATAATGTCATGAAACGTATAGTATTGCCCACCGATTTTTCTGAAAATGCAAATAATGCCATAGATTATGCTCTACAATTGTTTAAGGATACAGAATGTATTTTTTATGTATTGCATACATATACCCCGGCCATCTATAGAGCAGAATATGTGTTGCACAGTCCGGGACAAATGGGATTGGGAGACATATACCAGACCTCTTCCATGACAAAATTGGAAAAGGTTACCAAAAGACTTAAAAAACAGTATAAGAACAAAAAACACACGTTTGTGGAACATACCACTTTCAATATGTTGGTGGATGAAATAGAAGAAGTGGTTGAAAAGGAGCATATTGACCTTGTCATAATGGGAACACAAGGAGCTACTGGGGCAAAAGAAATATTTCTGGGAACCCATACAATGCATGTGATAAAAAAAGCAAAATGCCCGGTAATTGCCATACCCCCTAATTTTGAATATGAAGCCCCCAAAGAAATTTTATTCCCAACAGATTTCGAGGTCAATTATGAAGCAAAACATTTAAAGCCCCTTTTGGATATAGCAAAGGACCATACATCAAGAATACATATAATGCATGTTCGTTCTGGATATGACCTATCAGAAGAAGAACAAAAAAATAGGAACAAATTAACTGGTCTTATGGGACATACGACTCATTTGGTTCATGAAATGACCGATCAAGTAGTTATTTCAGCAATAAATAGTTTCCAGTTGAAAAATAAGGTCAACCTCTTGGTAATGATTCAAAACAAACATATGTTTTTAGAAAACCTTTTTCTAAAATCTGTAATAAAACAAATTGGTTTTCATGCCAATGTTCCTTTTATGGTATTTCCACCACTACTAAAAAGTTGATATTATGATGAATGTTTTGGCTCTTACAGATTTTTCCAATGATGCGTACAATGCCCTTTTTTTTGCATCCCAATTATTTAAATCTGAGAAATGTACGTTCCATGTCCTTAATACTTATAATGAGTACACACCGTTAGTGGGTTCTAGTAGGACAAAGGGAAAAAAATTGATACAGTTGTTAGCGGATGAATCTGCAGAAGGGCTTAAACATGATTGTCATAGAATAATACTTGATGCTGGTAAAAATCCCTTGCACACATATAAAACAATATCCAATAATTGTGATTTGTTGGATTGTTTGGTGCAAATTATCCATAAAGAAAAAATTGATTTTGTGGTGATGGGCAATAAGGGAAAGACAAGTGCCAAAGATATTTTCCTTGGCGGTAATACAGTTCATATCATAAAAGCAATAAAAGATTGTCCCTTGCTCTGTGTTCCCAGAGAAATTGATTTTAAAGCACCAAAGAGAATGGTTTTTACAACAAGTTTTGAGGATAACTATACCTCTTTTGTGTTAAAGAACATGACTAAGATACTATCCCTTACCAATGCATCAATGCATGTTCTGTATTTGGACAAGGGAAAAGCGCTGCAAGAAAATCAAATCAAGAATAAAGAGATTCTGTTGAGGTCGATCAAAAATTTTGAGGTTCAGGAACATCAAATACTTTTTAAGAAAACCAAGGCTAGGGCCATTAATGAATTTATTGAAAAAGAAGGTATGGATATGCTCATTATGATACATCATGACCATCATTTTTTAGAAAAAATGCTGCGGGAACCTGTCATATCTGATATTAGTTTTTATCTGAATATTCCTTTCATTGTCATTCCTGATCAAGACTAATATTTATTACGCCATGTTTTAATACAAGAGCAAATTTTAAAAAAGGTATCATGAAAAAAAGAATATTGTTGCCTACGGATTTTTCAAAAAATTCCTTAAATGCAATTAGATATGCATTGGATTTATATCAAAATTTTGGTTGTGACTTCTATCTATTGAATACGTATCAAATTAGGGGATATTCTATGGATAGCATAATGGTGCCAAATCCAGGGGATAAATTATATGAAGTCGCAGAAAAGGCTACTAAAGAAGGCATGGAACGGTTAATGAAAATATTAAAATTGCATTTAAATAACCCAAAGCATACCTACCATACCATTTCAAGTTTTAGCCCATTGCTTTTAGCGGTTGAAAGGGTTATTGCAGAGATATTATTGTAATGGGGACAAAAGGCGACACAGCGGCGTCCTCAGTTGTTTTGGGGACCAATACGGTGGCCATAATGGAAAAGATAACAGACTGCCCGGTTATTGCAATACCTGCCAGTTATAGTTTTTCATCCCCAAAAGAAATAGTTTTTCCTACAGATTATAAAACCAGTTTTAAACGAAAAGAGCTCAACTATCTTATGGAAATTGCAAAAAACCACAATGCTAACATCAGCGTGCTCCATGTTGCAAAAGAAGTACACTTAAGTGCTGAGCAAGAAAGCAACAAAGTATTATTGGAAGACATTTTGGAGGGCATGGATTATAGTTTACATACACTGTCCAATATTAAAGTAAGTAAGGGAATAACTGCTTTTGTGGAAAGTAGGGGGAGTGACATGGTTGCTTTTCTCAATAAAAAGCATTTCTTTTTAATAGTTTGCTTTCTACACCATTAGTAAAGGAAATAGGATATAATACACATATTCCCATACTTGTACTAAATGATAACAATTAAAAAACACTTGAATATGAAAAACATAGGCGTTTGGTTAGATAAGGAGAAAGCACATGTAGTGACATTGACTGAAAAAGGAGAAAATTTAAAAACTATTTTATCAGAACTGGAATTCTTTCACCCAACAGGGGGATCACGCTCTAAAGCCAAATGGGGACCACAGGATGTTGTGCAGGACAGTAAGTATTTGGAAAGGGAAAAACATCAATTAAAAAGGTATTTCCAAAATATTGCCAATACTATAGATGATGCCCATGCTATAGCTATTTTTGGACCTGGAGACACCAATGATAAATTTAGAAAAGAATTAAATGAAAACTATCCTTTATTGAACCAAAAGGTAAAAACGGTCGTAAAAGTTGATAGCATGACCAATAACCAAGTGAAAGCATTGGTTCGTGATTATTTTAATTCTCAAAATTGATTTATTTCATTTTTGATCAATAGAGCCATAAATCATCTTGTCTATGGAAACCAAAGAAATAGAGATCATAAAATCTTCAGGGGAAAAAGCAATTTTTTCGTTACATAAACTAAAAAAATCCCTCAAGAGAAGCGGTGCCAATGATGATTTGGTGGAGAAAATAGTGGGCATTGTATACAATGAACTGTATAATGGCATTACAACTAAAGAAATTTACAATAGGGCTTTTGCCCTGTTAAAGAAAAACAGATCAATATTTGCATCTAAGTATAAATTAAAGAAAGCTATTTATGAGTTGGGCCCCACAGGTTTTCCTTTTGAAAAATTTGTACATGCTGTTATGAAATATTCAGGCTATAACTCAAAAACCAATGTAATTTTAAAAGGAGTCTGTGTAAACCATGAAGTTGATGTGGTTGCAGATAAAAATGGCTTAAAAATTTTAATAGAATGTAAGTTTCATAGTGAAGAAGGCCGCAATTGCAATGTAAAAGTTCCTTTGTACATCCATTCTAGATATATGGACATTAAAAAATATTTTGACCTTAAAAACAATGGCAAATCACAATTGGACAAGGGATGGCTTGTGACCAACACCCGCTTTACGGCTGATGCAATTGCTTATGGCACCTGTGCTGATTTATTTCTTTTAAGTTGGGATTATCCTTTTGGAGATGGTCTAAAGGATAGGATAGATAGGTTGGGTCTTTATCCCATAACGGTATCCACAATTTTCACCAACAGGGAAAAACAGTTTTTATTGAGCAGGGATGTGGTATTGTGCAGGCAGCTTTTAAAAGATAAATTTTATTTGGATTTTTTAGGAATGTCAGAAATCCGAAAGAAAAAAATATTTGAGGAAATCAATATGTTGTGCAATCATTGAGTTTTACTAATGAAAGAAGTCGTTATTCATTTTTTGGGAGCTGCGGAGACAGTTACCGGTTCTAAATATTATTTGGAAACACCAGAATTAAATATAATGGTGGATTGTGGCATGTTTCAGGGACTTAAGGACTTAAGGGAGATAAACTGGAAAAAACTGCCCATAGACGCTTCTAAAATTGATGT
>CAYNLI010000043.1:0-20408 GCA_964398035.1 uncultured Flavobacteriaceae bacterium
TTACACCAGTAGTCCAATTACCTGCATTCTCAATGTTTGCTGTGGTGGTAACATCTTCAAATTTAAAATTTCCTTTGTTCAGGTATAGTTTGTCCGCTCCTTGATTGGAAGTAAAATAAATATCAATTAATCCATCGTTATTAAAATCTGCAGTAGCAGTTCCAGCACCGTTATAGTAATACAAATAGGTAAGTATGTTAAGCTCAGGAGAATCTTTGAGCTCATTTTTAAATGTAATATTTGTAGTAGTAGAATCTATTTTTTTAAAAAGCCTTTCCTTTTCCAGTGCAGGCGTAAAAAGCAAAATAAATTACTAAAAATCCTAAAAACCTTCCCATAAACTTCCTTAAAAATAGCGTGGACAATATAGGTAAACTTTGAGTATGAGTAGATAAATGAAAGATTAATAAAATGAATGAAAAGTTAATTTAACCTTACGAAAACGTTAGTTGTTAACTAATAAAAGATTTTTTATTGATTATGCATCCGTTTTTTAGGCAATAATCCAATATATTTAGGAATTGAAAATTAACCAAATAAACTAACATGTTAGGAATATTCTCTTTTTTGGGCTTTACTATATTAGTAGCGGTCATTGCCTATATGGCAACAAGAAAAACCAATGAAAAATCATCAGACGGCTATTTTTTAGGAGGCAGAAGTCTTACTGCTGGAGTTATAGCAGGATCCTTATTGTTGACAAACCTTTCCACAGAACAAATTGTAGGGCTTAACGGTAGTGCTTATACAGATGGATTGTCTGTGATGGCATGGGAAACTTTGGCTGCGATAGCCATGGTGGTCACAGCTGTTTTTTTACTGCCCAAATATTTGAAGGGTGGATTGACCACAGTACCACAATTTTTGGCAAAAAGATTTGATGTTACCACCAAAACAATTACTTCGGGTCTGTTTTTAACAGGTTATGTGGTGGTGTTGCTTCCTGTTATTCTATATTCTGGATCGGTGGCAATTAGCGGAATGTTTGATGTTCCTTCACTTTTAGGTGTTTCAGATAAAACAGCACTGATAGTTTGTATTTGGGGAATAGGAATTATAGGATCTATTTATGCCGTTTTTGGAGGATTAAAGGCTGTTGCGGTTTCGGATAGTATCAATGCCATTGGTTTGTTGATTGGGGGAATCATGATTCCTGTTTTTGGTTTGATGGCCATTGGAGACGGAAGTGTTTTCAGTGGTTTGGAAGTATTGATGTCTACCAATCCTGAACGATTTGATTCTACAGGAAATCACGGACAAGAGGTGCCTTTTTCTACCATTTTTACAGGGATGATGTTGGTGCAGTTGTTTTATTGGGGTACCAACCAACAAATTATCCAGCGTGCCTTGGGAGCTAAAAGTTTAGCAGAAGGACAAAAAGGGTTGTTATTGGCTTCTTTTTTAAAGATTTTAGGGCCATTGATTTTGGTATTGCCAGGAATGATTGCATATCATTATTTTGATGGCGGTTTAGCATCCAGTGACCTTGCATATCCAGAATTGGTTCGTGCGGTATTGCCCGGGCCTTTAGTAGGCTTTTTTGCCGCTGTGCTTTTTGGGGCCATATTGAGTTCGTTCAATAGTGTTCTGAACAGTTCTGTGACCTTGTTCGGTATAGATATATACAAGCAGCACATTAATAAAGATGCACCAGAAATAACAGTGGTTAAATATGGTAAAATATTTGGTGTTTGTTTGGCATTGGCTGCCATGTTCATCGCGCCATTGATTGCCAACGCAGGCAGCTTGTTCAATTATCTACAGGAAATAAACGGTATATATAGTATTCCTATTTTAACCATTATTATTGTAGGATATTTGACTAAAAGGGTGCCAGCCATTGCGGCTAAAATTGGTATTGTTTCTGGCTCTGTGCTATATATTGTCAGTCAATTTTTTATTGGCCCCAATAGAGTGGAAAAAGCATTGGAAGCTGCAAAAGCATCAGGGATCACAGATGCAGCAGCTTTGAAATTGGTGGAGGCAGATGCCTATCCACACTATTTGCATGTGATGGCCATTTTGTTTGCGCTGAATGTGATCATTATGTTGATTATTGGTAAAATATGGCCTAGAAAAGAAGATTATGTATTAGAGTATACAGAGCAGGTTTCTATTGAGCCTTATAAATATGTGAAGCAGGTTGGTATAACTGTCTGTGTTATTGTAATAGGCATCTATATATACTTTGCAAAATAAATAGACAATAAAAAAGGCTCTTGAAAAAGAGCCTTTTTTATTTACCAGTCTAATAATGTAGGGTAATTTTCTTTTAAATAATCTCGTACTTGGCCAATGTCGTTTTTTGAGGTCAAATCTATTACGTGTTCTGCAATGGGAATAACCTTAGTGCATTGCCCGTGGTCACCAATCATATTCAATAAAGCTGTTGGCAGCTCTTTTTCATTTCTTTCAGGATGTACGGGACAGTTTTTTAAATAGGGATAAAACCGAGCCCCATCAAACTTAAAAACATTCATGCTTACCCGTAATTTTCCATTTTTATCTTGGTATTTGGGTACCTCGGCAGCAGCAGGTTTTTCAATAATATCTACCATATAATCATTGCTATCCATACGCATTAATGCAAACCGCGCAATTCTTTCTGATGGATATTCCAACATATCGCGGTCATACCCCAACAAGGCATTGGAATCTGTTGTTTCTCTGAGCAATTGTAAAGCTTTCACAGAATACAGGTTATCGCTGTTGCATACTGTAAAATTTTGAGTCTTTAGTTCAGGAAATTGTTCCAAGGTCTGTAAAACGGCGTCTGCTGTTCCAAAGGGTTTTGTTCTTCCTTCAGGAATGTACTGTCTAGCAAAAGAAACGGACAAACCATGAAATTCATTTCCTTTGTCCAAGGCTCCATAGACTTCTTTAAAATGGGTGTCTTTTTCACCTATAATGATAAAGATATTTTTGTACCCTGCTTTTTTGGCATTATAGAGCAGGTAGTGTAAAAACGGTAATCCTTGTTCCCCAACACCGATCAATCCTTTACTTTTATTGTTGGCTTGATCTGCATCTTCTTTGCTCAAGTTTGAGGTTGAGGTGTTTTCTTCTTTTTTCATTCTAGAGGATGCGCCTCCCGCCAAAATAATCAGATTGTTGTGCATAGTGTATTTATATCTGCTGTAAAAATATTACTAAAGCAGGTGATATCAAATTATAGAGTGTTTTAAACAGATTTGATGACATAAGTGACAATTCCCCAAATAATCAGATTGTTTTCATTGGTTATTTTTATGGGTTTGTATTGTTTGTTGGCAGGCATAAGAAATAGTACGTCTTTTTCAATTTTAAGACGTTTTACAGTGAACTCGCCATCAATAAAACAAACGGCTATTTTCCCATTTTCGGGTTCTAAACTACGGTCTATGACCAATAGATCACCATTGTCCAACCCAGCATCTATCATAGATTTTCCGCTTACCCGAGCATAAAAAGTGGACTCTTTGTTTGTAATCAATGTTTTGTCCAAACTAATGCGGGTTTCTTTAAAGTCATCCGCAGGAGAAGGAAAGCCTGCCGAAATCCCACTTTGTATTAAAGGGACACTTGCTCCTTCAATTTCTTTGGGAACAAAGAACTGTAACGCATGGGCATCTATGTTTTTTTTGGATGTCATTTTACTGTAATGATATCATTGATGTTGGTGGTAAATTTTGGAGAAAGATGTTCTTGGCGCATTTTCCAAGTACGCTCTAAATCTTGGTTGCCAATCTTTATTTTGTACCCCCCATATTTGTTGTTCACCTTATCCATAGTTTTCATAAGGTTTTGGTGTTTTGGGTTTTCGTTTGTGAACAAGTCCAGCTGTCTTGCATTGGTAGGCACCAACCCATAGACAATGACCCCTGCTCTTTTATATTTTATTCCAGATTTAAATATGGAAGCAATGGCCTTAACGGCAGCATTGCTAATCGTTAGGCTAGAATCGGTGGCATAAGGCAGCGTAATACAAACGCTGCTTTTGTCTTGTGGTTCATTCTTTTTGTGCCTATCACTCCTTAAAAAAACCATGACCATATGGCAACTGCTTTTTTGTGTCCTTAATTTTTCGGCACAACTTGTGGCAAAAGTGGAGATACGTTCTTTAATATTATCAATATCAGAAAAAGTGCGTTCAAAGCTACGGGTGGTGGCAATGGCTTTTTTGTCTTGGGAATCATCATCCAAATCTAAAGTAGGTTCTCCTTCCAAATCTTTTTTTAACCGAAGCCCGGTAATGGCCATTTGGTTTTTTACCCATTCATCAGGGAGTTGTGTAAAATCATATGCAGTTTTTACATTTTTGGATTGTAAACGCGTAAAATTACCACGACCAATTCCCCATACGGTTTCAATTTTTGTCCATTTTAAAGCTTTGATTCTACTTTCATCAGAATTGATGACATAGACCCCTCCTGTTCTATCCTTTAGTTTTTTAGCAATTTTATTGGCAACTTTTGACAATGCTTTTGTTGGCGCTATACCAACACTAATGGGAATGCCCGTAGATTTTTCAACCTTGTACTGCATCTTACGACCATAGGTGTCAAAATTATATCGGTCAAAACCATTAAATTTTAAAAAGGCTTCATCAATGCTGTAAATTTCTATATCTGGGGTAAAAGTGCTTAGAATGTTCATCACTCTTGTGCTCATATCACCATACAAGGGATAATTGGATGAAAACACATGAATCTTGTTCTTTTTACAAAAATCTTTATACTTAAAAGCGGCAGATGCCATGGGTAGGCCCAATTCTTTGGCTTCATTGCTTCTAGCAATAAAGCAGCCATCATTATTGGATAATATGGCGATGGGTCTATTGTTGAGCTGAGGTTGAAAAACCCGCTCACAGGAGGCATAAAAATTGTTACAATCTACTAAAGCAAACATGCTCTAAAAGTAGTTAAAATCTGGATGAAAATGATAAAAAATTAGAAAGGCACAGAACAATTGAAGTAACTTATGAATATTAAAAAGCACTGATTTTAAGCTACTTACACATAATATAGTGCGAATGACACAAAATTTATTTTCTCTTTACAATAAGATTGCTATTTTTTACAGGATTAAAAAAATACCTATTCAATTTATCAATAAATTGAAGGTCAATATATGAATCAAAAAAACAGTTAGAATGGCAACCAGATTTATAAATAAAAAAACAACGCGTTTGTATACAAACAGTACAGGCGGGGCATACAAACAAGTATTGATATATGGGGAAGAAGTAGAAACCGTAGGGCAAGAGGTAGATGGTAGGATTAAAGCAATTTACCGTAATAAGTATGAGGGTTTTGTTGCTCCTGATAGACTTAGCAGGGAAAGGGCAATGGAAATCTATTTTATTGATGTGGGACAAGGGGATGCTGCATTTATTGTAACCCCGGGAGGGAAGAAAATCTTAATAGATGGGGGCTATAATAAACAAGCAAAAGGTTTTTTGCAATGGAAATATCAATTGGCGAACAATCAATCTCCCAATTTGGTAATCGATTTGTTGGTGTTGAGCCATGCAGATGGAGATCATTTAAAAGGGCTGATACCAATTTTAAAGCATGATAAAATTGAAGTTCGTCAAATTATCCATAACGGTATAGGCATGTTTAAGAACATGCACGAAAAATCTGGAGATTTAAGTGCCGATGGTGAATATTTGGAAACGTACCATTCCACATTGGCAGATTTGAATGGAATGACCTTGCGGAATACATTTAAAAAATGGATTGATTTGGTTACAAGCCTAAATATTCCATATACTGCCGTAAGTCATGAAACGGGAGTGCTCAATGTAGGAGATCCAGATATTAAGCTGGAAATTTTAGGACCAATTACCAAAAAAAATCAAAATGGAGAAACGCGTTTAAAGTGGTTTGATAACCATGCCCATACCATCAATGGACATTCTGTTGTTTTTAGGTTGGTGTATGATGAAATACAGCTGTTGTTTTCAGGGGATGTTAATATAGAGGGAGGGGAATACATACTGGAACATTCCCATATTGCCAATAAACTCAAAGCCCATGTTTTTAAAACGCCACATCATGGCAGTCATGAGTTTCACCCTCCATTTTTGGAAGCCATCCGTCCACAGATTTCTGTGGTCTCTTCAGGGGATTCGCCAGATCATGGGCATCCAAGAGCTAATTTTATTGGTGCTATAGGAATGGCCTCCCGTTCTAAGATGCCATTGGTTTTTTCCACAGAAATTGCAAGTACTTTTATAGATGCCCATGAAATAGATTTAAAGAACATTGTTCCTGCGGGCTCAATACGGGATGAGGATTTAAAAAACGCAAGATTGTTTAAGAAACGTTTACACGGAATGATAAATGTGCGGACAAACGGTAAAGACCTGTATGCCATGAGACGGGTAAATGCTGGTTACTGGTGGGAGTCTTATGGGCCTATCAAAGGAGAAGAATATCCCACACTGTTTTAATTCCGTTCTCGATACAATTTTCTAATGAAAATCACTCGAACTGGCGCAGAATTTACTTAAAAACAAAAAATGCGCAACGGGTTATATAAATTAATTTCTATCTTCAAGTTTTAAGAAATAGAATGTAGCAGTGTACACAATAGTTGACATAGAAACCACAGGAAATGGATATACAGGTATGAGAATTACCGAAATATCCATTTTTAAACATGATGGTAAAAAAGTGGTTGATGAATATACTACTTTGGTAAACCCAGAATGTAATATCCCTCCTTTTATCACCAACCTTACGGGCATTACCAATGCTATGGTAAGCCATGCGCCCAAGTTTTATGAGATAGCAAAAAAGGTGGAAGAAATTACCAAAGACACCATTTTTGTGGCACATAATGTTAATTTTGATTACAATGGTATTCAAAAAGAATTTAAAGAATTGGGGTTTGCTTTTAATCGAAAAAAACTCTGCACGGTTCGTTTGTCCAGAAAATTGATTCCAGGATTAAAATCTTACAGTCTTGGGGTTTTGTGTAAATCAAGGGGCATAGAAATAGTTGGTCGTCACCGAGCTAGAGGAGATGCCGAAGCGACCACCATTTTATTTGAACAATTATTGGCTTTGGATACTGATGAAAAGGTGTTTCAATCTTTTTTAAACCCACGTTCCAGACAAGCAACCTTACCACCGTTATTGCCAAAGGAAGTATTTGATGGTTTGCCAGAAACCGAAGGGGTCTATTATTTTAAAAACCTTGAAAAGGATATTATTTATGTAGGCAAGGCCATTAATATAAAGAAGCGGGTACTGAGCCATTTTTATGACAAGGCAAAGAAAGAAATTACCATGTGCATGGAAACCGCTGATATTACATACACAGAAACAGGGAACGAACTTTTGGCATTGTTGTTTGAGTCTGCCGAAATTAAAACGCTGTATCCAAAATACAATAGGGCTCAACGTAGGTCTAGAGAAAGCTTGGCAATTTTCACTTATGAAGATGCTTCTGGGATTATGCACTTGGCTTTTAATACCATTAAAATGGTGACAAACCCCATCATGAAATTTTATAATACCACGGAATGCCGTGTCTTTCTGGAACAGCTATGCACAGCGTATGAACTTTGCCCAAAATACTGCCATTTACAGACCAATGTTGCCAGTTGTTTCCATTATCAGATAAAAGAATGTAAAGGCATCTGTAGGGGAGTGGAAGAAATAGGACTGTATAATAAGAGAGTACAAAAAGCCATAACCTCTTTGCAATATAAAACCGATAGTTTTCTTATAAAAGAGAAAGGAAGAACCAAAGCAGAAACTGCTTTTGTATTGGTGGAAAATGGAGTTTATAAGGGGTTCGGGTATACCGAAAATGAATCTATTGAAAAATACCCAGAGCAATATAACGCTGGGCTACTAGGGCAAAAAGACAATAGAGATGTTCGTAGAATTTTGAATGGGTATTTAAAAAAGAATGGGGAGAATGTGGTTGCTATAAAAGGGAATGGAGAGACACAAATTTTAAACGAAAATGGGGATGTAGGGAAAAATAAAGTGAGCCAACTGGTCCTTGAGTTTTAAACTAAAGACAAGGTTTTTGCTAATCTTGTGTTAACAAGAATTCTCCGCTTGTAGTCATCCATAACGCCACCAGTTGCAAACTGGCGGAAGCGAGGGAGAATGTGGTGGCGATTACTGAACAAGATAAGGTTCAACTTTTTCAAAATAAAAGAGCCAATATAATAGTTAAAACAAGCCAAATGGTTATTGAATTTTAAAGTAACTAAATATTCTGTGTAACGTTAATGAACTAGTTTTGATACGTATACTAAAGTGTTATGTAATTATGAAAAAAATGAATGCTTAAATTTAATCATAAGCTAAACAAAGGGAAGAATCAGTTAATAGGGAATTTCAAACTTCCATATTCATTGAATGGATTGGCACACAACAGTGAAAAATGGATTAATGAAAAGGATACAAAAAAAGTTGAATATACAATCGGACATCTATTTATAAATTATTTGCGACAAGTTGAAAAGAGGAAAGTGTTACACTTTTCTCAGAATGAAGAAGATGGACATAAAAATCCCGATTTATTCGTAAACACAGAAGGAAAATTTATCGGCGTCCAAGTAACTCAATTTGTTATTAGAGATTATCTCTCAAGATTTAATCAAGCCAAAAATATTTGCGAAAAATTATCTGGTTTCATAAGCGATATTTACAAGCCACCAATTAAAATTAATATCCAAATCTGTACACCTTGGGATAGTGACGAAATTCCAAGAGGTAGGGAAAAGCTGTACAAAAGAATGTCAAAAGAAATTGCTATTAGTATCGAACAAAACATAAAGCAATTAACATCGAAAAAAGGATTCCTAAATTTTAACCTTAGCCGAACTGATTTTAAAGATATCGCTGAAAGCTATAATCTATTACCTATTCCAAATAACTATCAATCAAACTACTTTGGCGATAATAACATTTATATTGATTATGGGTTCGACTATATTGTGATTTTTGAAGAGGACATAATAGAATCTGCACAAAAAATATACGATGATAAAAACAATGGAAATTCCGAAACACTAGTTATCTGGGGAGATGAAAATCAATTTTTGAATACAACCTCACATATAATTAAAGCCTTGAGAGAGAAATTCATGAACACAAGTTTTGAATCAGTTTATTTTTTAGGATTTCATAATTTAAAGGAAATTAAAGAAAGACGAATTAATTATAGTAAGATAAAATAACTATCCTAGCTAACGCTAGTCTGAGACTAGTGGCTATCTTCCCCGCTCCCTGCTCCCGCTAGTTTTTAACTAGTGGCGTACTGAGTAAGCCATCCGAGTAAAGTAAGGTGAATTACTATTCCATAAACCCAATATCATCTATTTCCAAAGTAGCGTGGTTGTCAGCAAAGTTTCTTGCGCTACTATATTTATAGTCAACAGGGTCAGTAACAAAACCAGATTCTACCGGGTTTTGATGAATGTAATCTATCTTTTGTTTAATGACCTTAGGACTCCATAATTCTATAGGTTTATTGTGATGTTGCCAAAATTGGTATTTTGAAACATTTCCTTTTTGTTTTCCAGCCCGTTCAAACATCCATAATAGCCATTCTTTTCTACTTTCTTGTGAGTTTTCTTCTATAGCTTTTAGTATTTTTTTTGAAGTGTACTTTTTAAAATCACGTAATACACCAGAAGGATTTTCATTTGCAGAACGAAATATGAAATGTATGTGACTTGGCATAAAACAGTATGCATAAATCTCCAATCCTTTTTCTTTTCTACAATATTGCATACTGTCTTCTAAAATGCTAAAGTATAATTGTCTTGTAAATACATCTATCCAATAAACAGTAGCAAAAGAAACAAAGTAGGAAGCAGTAGGGTTGTGAAATTTGTAATTTCTACTCATAAAGTAAAGATAGTAATCCTAATTTTACGATATCGATAGCTTTAAAAACTACTTATGTTCCACCAGTTGCAAACTGGCGGTAGCGATGGATGTAAACATAAGAGTAATAAATAAGTTTAGTAGGCTTGTACTGTGGTTTTATCGTTGTTTATTCTTACTCGGCACTCCACAAGTTAAAAACTGGCGGTAGCGATGAGTAATATGTTGAGAATTGTAATTTCTATTTAAAAGCACTAAGCCCTGTAATATCCATTCCTGTAATCAATAAATGAATATCGTGAGTGCCTTCATAGGTAATTACGCTTTCTAAATTCATCATATGGCGCATAATGGAGTATTCGCCAGAAATACCCATAGCACCCAATACTTGTCTGGCTTCACGGGCAATATGTATGGCCATATCCACATTGTTTCGTTTTGCCATGGAAATCTGAGCCGTAGTGGCTCTACCTTCATTTTTTAACTGCCCCAATCTAAAAGTGAGTAATTGTGCTTTTGTGATTTCGGTAATCATTTCTGCCAATTTTTTCTGCTGTAGCTGAGTAGCTGCAATTGGTTTTCCAAATTGTATGCGTTCTTTGGCATATCGCAAAGCGGTGTCATAACAATCCATGGCCGCACCAATAGCGCCCCAGGCAATTCCAAAACGGGCAGAATCCAAACAACCTAATGGCGCACCCAATCCATTTTTATTGGGCAACAGATTTTCTTTGGGCACTTTTACATTATCAAAAATAAGTTCTCCAGTGGAAGATGCACGTAAAGACCATTTGTTATGGGTTTCGGGGGTGGAAAAACCTTCCATGCCACGTTCTACAATAAGTCCGTGGATTCTACCTTCTTCATTTTTTGCCCATACTACAGCGATATCTGCAAATGGGGAGTTGGATATCCAAAGCTTGGCGCCGTTTAAAAGGTAATGATCTCCCATATCCTTAAACTTGGTTTCCATACCACTTGGGTTGGATCCATGGTTGGGTTCGGTGAGACCAAAACAACCCATAAATTCTCCTGTAGCCAATTTGGGCAAATATTTTTTTCGTTGTTCTTCAGAACCATATTCAAAAATGGGGTACATGACCAATGAAGATTGTACGGAGGCTGTGGAACGTACACCACTATCACCACGCTCAATTTCTTGCATAATGAGTCCGTAACTTATGTAATCTAATCCAGCACCACCATATTCCACAGGGATATAGGGACCAAAAGCACCAATTTCTGCCAAACCATTAATGATCTGTTTTGGAAATTCAGCCTTTTGGGCATACTCTTCTATAATGGGAGAAATATCTCTTTTCACCCATTGTCTGGCGGCATCACGCACCAATTTATGTTCATCAGAAAGTAAATCGTCTAGATTGTAGTAATCGGGAGCTTCAAAAAGATCGGGTTTCATACCTGTATTTTTATCAAAGATAAATAAATGAAATATAACAATACACCCATATAAAGTTACATTTTTAAATAAAAGTCCTTAGTAAGATTAATGTAGTCTTGTGTGTATTGATGTCTGCCTGTTTCAATGACCAATTCGTTTATAATTATATTTTCTTCTTTAAAGTGAAATTCCAGCAGACTTCTTTTAATTTCTGAGCTAGAGGTTCCTTTTACACGGCATATTCGTTTTGGAAAAAGGCCAAATGTCTTGGCAAGTTGAATGAATGTTTTTTCTTCTTTAAATGGAACAATGGTTGAAAAAATACCATTATTGGAAAGTAACATGGAAACACTCTCTAACAATTCATCAAAAGGCAGGGATTGGTTTTGTCGTGCATTGTCCCTAGCCTCATTTCCACTGGGCACTTCTTCAGAATAAAATGGTGGATTGGATACAATAAGGTCATATTGCTCTTCAATTTCTGCCTGCCCATCGAGCAGGTCATCCACTAACTCATCCAACCCTGCATGGAAACAAAAGAGCCGGTCTGCCCAAGGAGATTCTTCAAAATTATCCACACATTGTACATGGGCATCGGCATCAATTTCAATAGCTTCTATTGTATCAGAAATACTACGCTGGGCAAGCATCAACGCAATGACACCTGTCCCTGCGCCAATATCCATAATGGAAAATGGATTGTGTTCTAAAGACGCCCATGCCCCTAGCAATACACCGTCTGTACCAATTTTCATTGCACATTTGTCTTGCTGAACAGTAAATTGTTTAAATCTGAAAGGTTTATTCATTTTAAAAAGCTTGTCGGTTGAAGTGAATGTAAGTAATTTGAAGCACCAATAAATTTATTCAAAAATAACAACCTAATTACAATGACCAAATAATCTTTAAACCTCTTAAATTATTTTTGCCCTAATGTATGGAGAGGAAGAAGATTGCCACCGTTGGATATTTTTCCTTGCGCATATGAAATTCAGGTTTCTCAAGACGGAACTTCTTGGAATACAGTTCATGAAGGTGTTGGAGAAGAAATTGATATGAGAATTTCATTTACTTCTGTACCTGCTAAATTCGTAAGAATAGTGCTGTCCAAGGACATAGAAAGCGAAGATGATATTCCATGGACCATGAGAGAAATGGAGATTTATGGGTTGATAAAATAGACATTGTCTCCTCGAGCGCAGTCGAGAGGCCTTCATCTTATAATGGATGTGAGTTCTCGACTCCGCTCGAACGGACAACGAGTATTAATAAAAAATTCCAAATGCTCTTCTTGAGTGTTTGGAATTTTTTATTGGGGTGCTAAGCTAGATTATTTTACTTTTCCAGGCACTCTATTTTCAGAACCTTTGATTCCCGTAAGGGCATCCCCTAATTTCGCTCTCATATTATCGGCCAAAACTTTAATTTCTTCAACCACTTCTGGATAATCTGAGGCTACATTTTTAGTTTCACTAATATCTGATACCACATCATATAATTCTACTTCTTTTAAATCAATATGTGTGTATTCACCAGGAAGACCATCTTTTCCATTTTCTTGTCCGATCATGGTTCTATAAGTATGGGGAAAGTATAATTTCCATTTTCCAAAACGGACACCATGCAATTCATTGGTTTTATAGTAAAAGAAATAGGCCTCTTGTGGGCTTTGATCAGTTTCGCCAGTTAAAATTTTCCATACACTTTTTCCATCAATAATTTTATTCGGTAAGGAGGCGTTGGTGATTTCGGCAATAGTGGGTAAAATATCAATGGCCATTACGGGTGTGTCAATGGTTTTACCAGCTTCCAATTTTTTAGGATAACGAATGATAAATGGTTCTCGTTGCCCACCTTCCCAAGCTGTTCCTTTTCCTTCCCTAAAAGGCAATGCACTTCCAGCATGGTTTCCATAGGCCAACCAAGGGCCATTGTCTGAAGTGAAGATCACTATAGTATTGTCATCGATATCATTTTCTTTGAGCGATTTTAAAATTTGACCTACAGACCAATCAATTTCCATAATAACATCTCCATACAACCCTCTTTTAGATTTTCCTTTAAACTTGTCCGAAACATATAAGGGCACATGTGGCTGTGGATGTGGAACGTAAAGAAAAAATGGCTTGTTTTTGTTTTTATGAATAAAGGCCACACTTTTTTCCGTAATCATTGTGGTTAAATTAGATTGGTCTGTTAAGGTATCGATCACTTTTTCATTTTCATAAAGCACAAGTGGGTCAAAATTAAAAACAGTTCCTTGTAATGGATGGCTGGGCCACATATCATTGGAATATGGAATGCCAAAAAACTCATCAAAACCTTGGTTGTTGGGCATAAATCTGGAATCGTCCCCAAGGTGCCATTTACCATATATGGCGGTCTTATATCCTTTGGATTTTAATAGCTCAGCTAGAGTGGTCTCTGAAGGGTTCAATCCTATATCACTATTAGGCATAAGGGCATTGTGTATACCAATACGGTTAGGATAACAGCCTGTTAAAATACCTGCCCTAGATGCTGAACATACTGCTTGTGCCGCATAAAAACTGGTTAGTTTCACCCCTTCTTTTGCCATTTGGTCCAAATGCGGAGTTTTAATATTTGGTGCTCCAAAAACACCTACATCTTGGTAGCCTTGGTCATCAGTAAAAATAAGAACAATGTTTGGGGGTCTGTTAGATGTGTCTTTTGTTTTTTTAGCAGATTTGTCAGTGCAAGAGCATAAACAAAAAAGGGAAAGGGTAAGAAATATATATTTTTGCATTTGTAGATGAATTTATAACGATTTTGAAGATAGGGAAGTTTACCCTAAATACAAATCCACTAGACCTTCAGGTGTGGTTACGTGTATCGTTTTATTTTTTCTATCCACTTTGGTGACAATATCATCATTGATAGGAATCAATAATTGTTTGTCTCCTTTCTCTACTTCAAATAACGCTTGGGAAGTGGTGTCGTTTACACCAGTGATAACGCCTATGTTGCCATGCATGCTGTCTTCCATGGCAAAACCGATGACTTCATGGTAGTAGAACTTATTACCAGATAGTTTGGGAAGGAATTTTAAAGGTAAATAAAGTTTAGCCTTAAGAATTCTATTGGCATCTTCTTCGGTGTTCACTTCTTCAAATCTGATACGAAGTAAGCTAGATTTGTGCAAGACACATTTTTCAATAAAAAATGGAACCAGATTGTCTCCTATTGAAACAAATACTGATTCCATATTTTCGTAAATTTCGGGTTCGTCGGCATCTATTTTCACCAATACCTCGCCCTTAAAACTATATTTTGAAACGACTTTGCCTAGGTAGAAACAATCTTCCTTTTGCATCCGTTTTAAATTTATTCTTCTTCTGTAGAAGGAGCGGCTTCTTCTTTTGCCTCTTCAGCAACTGGTGCAGCTTCCTCAGTGGCAGCCTCAACAACAGTTTCTGCTACTTCTTCAGTTGCAGCTTCTGCAGTTTCTTCAACTACTTCTTCTTCAACAACATTTGAAGCAATACGTTTGTCGTTCACTTCTTTTTCTGCTTCTAAGGCTTTTGATCTTGCATCAGCTTTAGCTTTGTCCAAACCATCGGTTTTTACTGCTATGGATTTCCCTTTTTCTTCTAACCAAGCAGTGAATTTTTCTTCAGCTTGCTCTTCTGTTAAAGCTCCTTTTGCAACACCACCCAATAAATGATGCTTTAAAAGCACGCCTTTATAGGATAATATTTTTTTAGCGGTGTCAGATGGTTGTGCCCCATTTTGCAACCACTTTACAGAGTTGTCAATTTTAAGGTCTATGGTTGCTGGATTGGTGTTTGGGTTGTATGTCCCCAATTTTTCCAAGAATTTACCATCTCTTTTAGCGCGTACATCTGCTGCTACTATCCAATAAAATGGTTTTCCTTTTTTACCGTGTCTTTGTAATCTAATTCTAACTGGCATATCACATTAATTTTGTAGGGTGCCCGACCCTTGGGTTGTTAATTCTTTTTTGCCCCTAAAAGGGGTGCAAATATACAGGTTTTCTGTAAATGCACAATACATTTTTTTAAATATCAAAATGACGGGTTTTAAGTTAATAACTCCTTATAACTCTACTTTTTAAAAAGAGCGTGTTTTAATACATTTATCGTTCCTAATTAAAATAGGAAACCATCCATTTATGTACTTAATTTTTGACACAGAAACCACGGGTTTACCTAAACGTTGGAACGCTCCCATCAGCGATACGGACAACTGGCCACGCTGCATACAAATTGCATGGCAATTGCATGATGGGATGGGAAATTTGTTGGAAAGTCAAGATTATTTGGTGCGCCCAGAGGGGTTTAATATCCCTTATGATGCGGAACAAATACATGGTATATCTACAGAATTAGCGGAAGATCAAGGGATTCCACTTGCAGAGGTCTTAGAGAAATTTAATGTAGCTCTTTCTAAAACAAAATTTGTTGTAGGTCAGAATGTGAAATTTGACCTAAACATTATGGGGGCAGAATTTCACAGATTAGCTGTGGAAAACAACTTACAAGAACTACCTGTTTTGGATACTTGTACTGAACATACTGCTCAATTATGTCAGATTCTCGGTGGGCGTGGCGGTAAATTTAAGTTACCTACGCTGACTGAACTGTATCAGTTCCTTTTTGGAGCGCCTTTTGGAGATGCACACAATGCCACTGCGGATGTAGAAGCTACCACACGTTGTTTTTTAGAGCTTGTTCGTAAAAAACAATATACAACGGAGCAGTTAGATGTGCAGCCAGATTACTTTCAGAATTTCTCTGAGGCCAATCCACAAGAAATTCAACTTATAGGATTAAAGCACATCAATCTTAAAAAGGCCTCTAAAAGAATAGCAGACAAGCTTTGGGACAAGGATACTGGAAGTGGTGTTTCGCAAGATGAAATAAATAAAAACTTAGCATCATTGGAAACGGCTAAGTTTGCTCACTTGCACAACCATACGCAGTTTTCTATTCTACAGTCCACGACTAGTGTGTCAGATTTAATCAAGAACACTGCCAAGCAAAATATGCCTGCCGTTGCAATGACCGATCATGCCAATATGATGGGGGCATTTCATTTTGTCAAAGGCGTACTTAGTCATAACAAAGATGTTGTTTCCAGAAATGAGGAAAATAGCAAAAGGTATGTGGCAACACAAGAAGGGACTTTGGAAGAAGGCGAAGAACCACTTACTATTTTGCCTGTTCCAGAGTTAGAAATAACCCCGATTGTAGGTTGTGAATTTCAAGTGTGTGAGAACCATAAAGATAAATCCCAAAAGGATAATGGCTATCAAATAGTGATGTTTGCCAAAAATAAAAATGGTTATCACAATTTAGCAAAAATGTCTTCTATTGCCTTTGTGGATGGTAAGTATTACGTGCCTAGAATAGATAAGAATGTTATTGAAGAGTATAAGGAAGATATTATTGTGCTTACAGGGAACTTATATGGTGAGGTACCCAGTAAGGTTTTAAACGTAGGGGAAAAACAGGCTGAAGAAGCCCTTGTCTGGTGGAAGGACACGTTTGGGGACGACCTGTATATAGAGATAATGAAACACGGTCAGGAAGATGAAAACCGTGTAAATCAAGTATTGGTTCAGTTTGCAAAAAAGCACAACATAAAATTAATAGCAACCAATAACACCTATTACGCTGAAAAAGAAAATGCGCATGCGCATGATATTTTACTTTGTGTAAAAGATGGCGAAAAACAGGCAACACCCATAGGACGTGGACGTGGATATAGATATGGATTGCCAAACCAAGAGTATTATTACAAGTCTTCTGAGGAAATGAAAACCTTGTTTAAGGATATCCCAGAAGCCATTATCAATATTCAAGAAGTAATAGATAAAATAGAAACCTATCCACTGGCACGTGATGTTTTATTGCCTGCTTTTGATATTCCAGAGGAGTTTGTTTTTGAGGAAGATAAAGAAGATGGGGGCAAGCGGGGAGAGAATAAATTCTTACGCCATTTAACCTATAAAGGTGCTAAAATTAGATATGGCGACCTTACCCCAGAAATTGACGAGCGATTAGATTTTGAGCTTAAAGTAATTGAAAAAACAGGCTATCCTGGGTATTTTTTAATTGTAGAGGACTTTATACGTGCGGCAAGAGTAATGGATGTTTCCGTTGGTCCCGGACGTGGTTCAGCAGCAGGTTCAGCAGTAGCGTATTGTTTATGGATTACAAATTTAGACCCTATTAAGTATGATTTGCTTTTTGAGCGTTTCTTAAATCCGGATCGTATAAGCATGCCCGATATTGATATTGATTTTGATGATGAAGGACGTGGACGTGTAATGGATTATGTGATAGATAAGTATGGTTCCAATCAAGTAGCGCAGATTATCACCTATGGTACCATGGCGGCAAAATCATCTATTCGGGATACGGCCAGAGTATTGGATTTGCCATTGACGGACTCTGACCGGATGGCAAAATTAATCCCCAACATGTCTAAACTTAAAAAGATCATTGGGGTTGATGAGGCTACATTAAAAAAGAAATTTAATAGCGAAGATCTTCAAAAAATCTTTGAGCTTATTGCTATTTCTGAGGGAGAAGGTCTAGAGGCCGAAACGTTGAACCAAGCATACATATTAGAAGGTTCGGTTAGAAATACAGGCATACATGCCTGCGGTGTCATTATCACCCCAGATGATATTACCAAGTTTGTCCCAGTGGCATTGGCAAAAGATTCTGAAATGTATTGCACCCAGTTTGATAATTCTGTGGTAGAAGATGCAGGGTTGTTAAAAATGGATTTCTTGGGGCTTAAAACGTTGACCCTAATCAAGGATACGGTCAAAATTGTAAAAGCAAAACATGGTATAGAATTAGATCCAGAAGATTTTCCGTTGGATGATAAAAAAACATATGAATTGTTCCAGCGAGGAGAAACGGGAGGAGTATTTCAATATGAATCTCCTGGAATGCAAAAGCACATGCGGGCCTTAAAACCAACTGTTTTTGCCGATCTTATAGCTATGAATGCCTTGTACAGACCAGGGCCAATGGAATATATTCCAAGTTTTATTGCTCGTAAGCATGGAGATGAGGAAATAGAATATGATTTAGATGCTTGTGAAGAATATCTGGCAGAAACTTATGGTATTACCGTATACCAGGAGCAAGTGATGCTTTTGTCTCAGAAACTTGCAGATTTTACCAAAGGTGAAGCGGATGTCTTGCGTAAGGCCATGGGTAAAAAACAAAAGCATGTGCTAGATAAAATGAAACCTCAGTTTATTAAACAGGCTTCAGAAAAAGGGCATGCGGTAGATAAATTAGAGAAAATTTGGAAAGATTGGGAAGCATTTGCTGCTTATGCCTTTAATAAAAGTCACTCTACTTGTTATGCATGGATTGCCTACCAAACAGCATATTTAAAAGCGCATTACCCTGCAGAATATATGGCTTCGGTATTGTCCAATAATATGAATGATATTAAGCAAGTGACCTTCTTTATGGAAGAGTGTAAGCGGATGGGACTGGAAGTATTGGGGCCAGATGTAAATGAATCCTATTACAAATTTGCTGTAAACCAAGATAATGCGGTTCGTTTTGGAATGGGAGCCATTAAGGGTGTTGGTAAAAGTGCAGTTGATACTATTGTAGAGAACAGAAAAAAAGATGGGGAATATAGATCGGTTTTTGATTTGGCCAAGCGAATTGATTTACGAGCGGCCAATAAAAAAGCTTTTGAGAATTTGGCATTGGCCGGTGGTTTTGATTCTTTGGGAAGTTCCCATAGAGCACAATATTTACATACAGAAGGAGATGGGGTCATCTTTTTAGAGAAGATTATAAAATCGGCTGCAAAGTTCCAAGAGAATGAAAATTCCTCCCAAATGGATATGTTCGGCGGAATCAGTGAAGCACAAATACCAGAGCCAATTGTTCCTCCCTGTGAGGAATGGGGCACTATGGAGAAATTAAGAAGGGAAAAAGAGGTTGTTGGGATATACCTTTCTGGACATCCTTTGGATGATTTCAATAAGGAAATAAAAGCTTTTTGTAATGCCAACGTCTCTTATTTTACCAATTTAGGGGATTATGTAAACCGAGAGCTTGTTTTTGCCGGAGTCATTACAGATGTACAACATCGGATATCTAAAAATGGAAAAGGATGGGCATTGTTCACCTTAGAAGATTATACAGATTCTTTTGAGTTTAGAATTTTTGGGGAAGAGTATTTAAAGTTCCGTCATTTTTTAATGATCAACTCTTTTGCTTTTGTCAAAGTTTATGTAAAAGAAGGTTGGGTGAATAGAGAAACTGGCAAAAAAGGAGATCCACGTGTGCAATACAATGATTTTAAGCAATTACAGGATGTAATGGATGCTTATGCCAAAAAACTGACTATAAAATTGAATGTAGCTGATTTAAAAGAAGAAAACATACATCAACTTAAAGAAACACTGAGTTCACATTCTGGGAACCACCTTTTAAATTTTGTGGTGTATGAGATGGAGGAAGAAATAAAGGTAAATCTTAGCAGTAGAAAACAAAAAGTGCATATAACCAGTGAGTTATTGTCAACTTTAGAAGAAAATGAAGTGCATTATAAGTTGAATTAACCTGTTTTTACATCCTTTTTTCCTTAGAAAAAGGAAAGTGTTTTTTATAATAAAGTTTATCAATAACACAATAGGTAAAAGGTATCTAGCGTTGGTAAGGAAAAAGATGTTTTTTTGACTAAATTTGTATAATTATTAAAAATAATAATATGGCATTAGAAATAACAGATGCTACTTTTGAGGAAGTAGTTTTAAAAAGCGATAAACCAGTAGTTGTGGATTTTTGGGCAGCATGGTGTGGACCATGTAGAATGGTTGGGCCAATCATTGATGAAGTAAGTACTGAATATGATGGTAAAGCTGTAGTTGGTAAAGTAGATGTAGATGCTAACCAAGAGTTTGCGGCAAAATATGCAGTTAGAAATATTCCTACCGTTCTTGTATTTAAAGATGGTGAAATTGTAAATAGACAAGTAGGTGTATCACCAAAGAAAGTTTATACAGATGCAATTGATGCATTGTTGTAAGTAAAAAATTAATTTAAAAAAAAGGTTGGTTCCAAGAATAAGGAATCAACCTTTTTTTATAACATAAAGTTTGTTTTGTTGCAATGCCATATTGAGCGAAGTCA